>JAHECH010000484.1 GCA_024641835.1 Deltaproteobacteria bacterium | reverse complement strand
ACCTAATCCGCCATACTTCGTCGTATCGACGATCCTCTGGCTGTCCTTCATACCCGCCAATGCTGTGCGCATGGATGCCGAAAAGGACGCCAGTGTGCAGAAGTTCGCTCGAAACCGCGAACCATAAGGCAGTGAGGGCGTTGCGCGTAAAATCAACCAGTCGTGTTGCGGCACCGTGGTGCTGGAGGCGCGCTAGAAGATCAAAGTCGGAGATATCGTGTCCCTCGACTCGCCGAAATCCTCGATGAGTTGCACGCTCTAACAGATCCTTCTCGTAAAATTCCATGTCCATCTCACTTACCGAGGATTTCGATAAAGCAAGGCGTCGAAAGGCAGCGCTGTGGACAGGCCAGTCAACGTTGCCTTGACCACGCCACATCCGAACGGCTCTCTTTTTGTCGGGAGCCGGATCTAAACACAGCGAAACCAGTTCCTCAAAAGTATCGGGCTGAGGAACATTGCCAAAGAGGGATGATTTAAACGTTTGCAATGTCTAAGCTCCTAAGAAGTGATTGAGTAGATCAGTATATGTTACAGCACAGAATGATATACAGAAAGGCTAACCTTCTGTGCTATTATTTCTTGTTCATCATGCCTGCCATACTTGGAGGAAAGCGCGATCTTGCGCCGGTTCTCGCGTTCCTACACCCCTTCGTAATCCATGCTGTAAAGGGTGGGAAAAGGCCACGGGCACTTGCACTCCTTTTCTAAACACTGTGCGCTTCGATTACTCGAAATACAAAAACCCCACGTCTCATTTCGAGAAATGGGGTCTCTGTCCACTCTTGTTTCATGTCTCCGTCTTATCAAAGGGTTGGTGTCGTTCTGTCGTCCGTTACGGTCCTGAATGCCTGCCATCTTCTGGAGAATTTTCGATGGATTCTATTGAGGTCGTGGTTTATTGTCAACTTTCTTCGACTTTTTTCCCCTTTTCCAGGGAATTCCCTCCCTTTTCATACCATTTTTCGTGATTTTCTTGGGCTCGTTGTGGGTGAGCAGTTGGACATCTTGCCCGGAGCTGTGGGCAGGGGGGCGGTTGATGGGCGCGGATCGGGCAGTATTGGGGCGTTATGAGGCATGGCGGGGGCAGGTCGATCCGGGAGCCGAAGGCACACACTCGCGGGATTTTGAGGAAATCCCGAATCGATTCGGGAAAAATTCCGGCGCTGGATCGTGGTGACCCAGTGGTCGATTAAACGGATGTCTCTATAGATCACGTGAGATATGGTGATTTTATTCTTGAACCTTCATATCGGCGCTTCTCACACACACGCTTTGCAATAAATCTATGTGTGCAAAGGATGTCAAAGATGGGAAAAAGGTGTATTCCCCACACTGCGGATACGGAGGATGGGAGGGAGGACCATTGTTCGTTATTTCTCCCCGGCCCTTTTGCACAAGAGATCGATGACGGAGTCTGCAATCCACATTCCCTTGGCCCGCAATATCTCCAGTGGCTCCCGAACAGAGTTCAGCAGGCCGTTCTGTTTGGCATAGATGAGGATCGCCCCTGTTCCAAGTGTTCGCAGACCGAAAGCTGTGCAACAAGCCTTCGCTGCCGAGTCATCCAACACAGGAATATGAGTGGGGTCGTGGTAGGCGAAACTGATCACATCCGTTTCCCCTTTGCCGAGATCCCACGCCTGAACCAGCGGTTCAAGGGGGACCTTGCAAATGGTGAAATTAGACTGGGATCGAATTCTACGCACAACATCATCCTCTTCATGAATGGAGATCTCATCCATGACGCCATCCGGAATGATGATGCTGGAAAATAAAGCAGGCAACAGAAATTCGAGGTCAGCCTTGTGGAGCAAAATGATAGGGGATGCATTGATGACGATCTTTCCCTTCATGTCAGTTCCCGATCAAGGGACTCTTCGTCGTACTGGATGACAGACACTTTGTAATCTCCTAATATGCGAAGGAATTCTGCCCTGCTCACGCCACAGATTTCTGCTCCCTTGGACTGGGATACTTTCCCCAACTCATACCACTTCACCACTGCCGCCAGTTTCATCTCTCTGGCGAACTTCTCAGGGGTGGTTCGTAGGGCAGAAAAGGAACTCTCTGGAACCTGAACCGTGACTTCCATGGTTACCTCCTTCGCATAGGCGGAAAGCCGGTGATGACTTTTGAAACGCTTGAACTCGTTATCGCGTTTTCAACAGACCTGCTTGGCTATCGTTAGTAACTCTTGGTGAAAAGGAGTAAGCTTATTAAGAATTTTATCAGAATGCCTCAAGATGTCAATTCGCCTTTGGTGCTTCGCCCCGGAGCACAGCGCCCTTTTTATTGCCCAGACCAATCATCGACACTGCCGCATTGCCTGAATATCGTTAACATGCAAAAGGATTGTCCAGATCGTTCTATCGTGCGACCTGTTGTAATTGAGTGGATTATTGAGGTTGTGATGAATTAGGGCCGACGCGGGTGCAGCCTGGCCAGGATCTGCAGGATAGTGTCCAAGACCTCATCAAGGTGTATACCTACATCCTCTGTAAGGAACCGCAGCACGAAGTAGCCATTTTGCTGGAGCAAGCAGTCCTTTCGGCGGTCGCGTCGGTAAGCGTCAGGGTCTGATAGATGCTGAGCACCATCCAATTCGATTGCCAATCGCGCATCGGCGCAAAGAAGATCGACTTCCATTCTGCCCCAACCGTCAAAAGGGATCGGCAACTCAACATTCAAGCGAAACTTGCCAGCGGTTTGAGGCAACGTCTCCAGCCGACGATACAGGAATGCTTCGCTGGCGCTTCGCGCACGGCCCACGCCTTCCAAATCGGGAGGAAATGAACGGGCCACATGGACAAACAATGTCGCCAGAGGCGTGTCTACCCCATCGCGAACCAGCCTCCGGACGCTGGCAGCGTAATCCTTCTTCCATTGAGGATCCTCTGGAAGCGCTACGTCGGCGGGCCATCCCGCTATGGCGCTCGCCGGTAGCAAGATCGTGTACCCGACCGCCTCATAGCCTCGGCACCGCCGGTCGAACATCCTTGCAAGCATGGGCACATTAAGATCCGCGTAATCGTAAATGCGGACTTCGCGCTTTCGATCATGGAGTCGATGCAATCGGCCCGCATACTGAGCAATGGTCCCTCTCCAGGAAACCGGCAGTGTCAGGAACAGAGTGTCCAGCCTGGCTTCATCAAAGCCTTCTCCGATGTATCGCCCTGTCGCCACCAATACCCTTTCTTCATTTTCAGGGATGGTGCAGAGGTGGGCCATCACGGTAGCAAGCTCCTTCCGGTCCATACCTCCTCGTAAAATGATCAGGTGGCGGACCTCAGTGGCGAGCATCTCTGCCAGCCGTTCCAGGTGGTTCGTTCGTTCCGTCAGGACAAGGGGCGACCGCCCTTCGCGTACTGTTTGAATGACATTGTCGCAGATCAGTCGATTTCGCGGTGCATCCTCAACCAATTCTTCATAAAGCTGACGGAACTGGCTTCGAGGGTCGGGTTCGGCCGGCCGCGTCGGATAAAAGCCGGTCGGACGAACAACCACTGTGTGGGCAAAGGGGTGCAGATATACCTGTTTCTTTGCATCCACGCGATATCGAACCGGTCCGCACTGCATGAAGATGATCGGATGACGGCCGTCCTTCCTGGTGACAGTAGCGGAAAGGCCTGTTACGAACTTTGCCTTTGCTCTCCGGGCCACCTGCTCGAAGCTGGGGGCGGAAAGCCTGTGACATTCATCCACAACAAGATGGCCGTATTCACCGACCACGTCATCCACCACCCCTTTTCGAACCAGACTCTGAATGAGGGCTACATCCACCATGCCTGTGGGCTTCTTCTTGCCGCCGCCGATTCTTCCGATGGCTTTCATGGGCAACCCAAGAAACGCGGATAATCGATCCACCCACTGTTCCATCAGTTGACGACGGTGAACGAGGACGAGGGTGTTGACACGTCGTTGGGCGATAAGCCACGCTGCTACCACGGTTTTTCCGAAGGCCGTGGTGGCTGACAGTACCCCTGTATCATGGCGGTTCATCGTTTCGGCTGCCGCCTTCTGTTCTGGGCGGAGAGCTCCGTGAAAGGAAACCTCCAATGGTTTCCCTTCGCAGCGCTCGTCCCGGACCAGCGGCTTAATCTTTAAGTCCGACAGAAGCACTCGAACATCTTCCAGACAGCCGCGAGGTAAACCGATGTGGTTAGGGTAATCCTCCGCGCAGGCAATGATGCGGTTCTCCCCATAGGTCGACTGCCTCATCGCCTGTAACCTGTAGAACTCAGGGTTCTGAAAGGCTGCGAGGCGTATCAAACGATTCCTTAGTCCCGGGGACAAAGCTTCTTTAGCGACATAGATCTGGTTACCGAGAACCAGCTCCATACTCTCGGGCACCGGCCCCGCGAGGGGAGGCTCTTTTCTGCGGCGCGAAGGCGGTGT
>JAHECH010000483.1 GCA_024641835.1 Deltaproteobacteria bacterium | reverse complement strand
CCTGTCCATTCATCGCCGGCGCATCCCCAAGCTTCTGCAGGATCGATAACATGTCCTCTAATTCCATTTGTTTTCCCTCTCCTTTTGGTCCGTAACTTGGTTTTACAAGAATCGTCCATTGGAAGGTTACTTTCCAGGAATCTTGCACTTAGCCCAGCGGAACAGTTTGCAATATATATATCATTTCGTCATTTCAGGCAATGACCATTCCCGCGTATAAACTCCTGTCGAGGAAAGGAACTCTTGCGCCGATAAGATGGGAATCGGGCTTGAACGAAGTGCCAGAAGATGTTCATCGCCGCTAATGATGACATCCGCTTTTCCTGCCAAAGCACACCAGATGAATTTGTCGTCTGACGGGTCGGCTTTCACAAAAGTCCTTCCAGCCTCGACATGGACAACCTCAAACCACAGCAGGATCTCTTGTGACAGTAGGAAATCGATTTCTGATTCCGTAAGGCTAAATTTCGGGTAGGCCAGAACCCTGAGGTACTCCTCGACGATCTCCCTGGAGCAAAGGGGCCGAATTCTCCTTTCCCTCCACAGACGGACTATCTCTCCGGGGACACCCCCAAAAAGCAATCCGCTTACTACGACGTTCGTATCAATAACAACCTTGCCTATTTTGACCGCGCCCACTTCACAGCTTCCTTTACGCACCCATCTGAGAGGCCCATTTTCTTGATCTTCTCGCGGATCTTATCGAGGTTCGTATCAAAAATCTTAACGGGCTTCAGGATGATGGCGCCCTCCTTCTGCTCCACATCAAAATATTGTGCCTTAGGGAGCTTCGAAAGCACTTCCTTGGGTATGGTGATCTGGTTTTTTGCTGTAAGCTTGGCAAGCATTTCCTTTTCTCCTTACTTTCCACTAGTAAGGAGATAATAATTCCTTCCAATCAGGAATGCAAGGCTTTTGTGCGCCTTTGGCACACTTGTGCGCCTCCGGCGCATTCAAATCCTGTAGCGCCCACCATAAAAAGCATCAAAATAACTGTAGGCTATGAGGTATTACCGGCGGAAACCTTCAGATCCAGAAACCTGCTACCATTTTGCTACCACGCTGGCGCGACCTCCTGGCTCGTGGGCTTCGTGAGATGGGCGTGAGCGTTCAGGTCACGGTATGGCTTCAGTGTCTCAACTGGCTGCTCCGCCAAGTTCTTAGGGCCTTTTGGAACAAAGTGCCAGATGTGAATCCGGGGGTACTTTTGCGCCGAGATCGGGATCGCGAAAGTGTTCGTGAGAACAACATCTCAGGGTTGGAAAAGCAACTCAGAGAGTAGGGTTCTGCAAACAGGGACAACCACGGGTCAGTCAGACATATCAAAGGTTTTTGAGGTGGATGATATTTTCACCGTACCTGTCCTCTATTTCAACCCTTGCCAAACCTGAGGTGACACCTGGATATCTGCAACGAGGCTGCAGTGCCAAAGGCAGGAAGAATGGCAAGGTGATGTCCCAACTTTTGTCCGATAGCATGACGGCACCTTTAGAGGTTCGGAGAGTAAAGAATGCGTGATGCTAAGCTAGACTTCCCCTCCACGCCATAATGCGTATCGTAGTGCAAAGCCGATGGTCCAACCGGAGGGACCACCTTAGCAACTCAAATCGAAACCTCGCCTGAAACTGAAAAGGCGGAGCGATTACTCCGCTCCTCCTTGCAGATTCAACCTCCTAAGTTTCCATTTCAGCCCTGCGAGCCCAATCAGGCCAGTACCCAAAAGGAGCATGGTAGCGGGTTCTGGGACAGGCGGCTACGCACCCATTCGTGCCGTCGCATATAATCTCGATTATGTGGTTTCAGATACAGTTATATTGTAAGCCAAATACATGTTATCCCCCATTCCGTTTTCCTCCCTTCCTGGATTAAGAGATCAATAAAATCAGAGTCGACTGATGCTGCGTTGAATGACAAGGGTGGCAATTGTCGCCACCCACCATACAAAGGAGGTATTACCATGAAAAACGACGACCGCAAACCCACAACAACCGATGCCGGGATCCCCGTATCCAGCGACGAGTACTCGCTCACCGTGGGCCCCGATGGACCCATCCTGCTGCAGGACCACTACCTCATCGAGCAGATGGCCAACTTCAACCGGGAGAGGATTCCGGAGCGCCAGCCCCACGCGAAGGGTGCCGGGGCCTTCGGATACTTCGAGGTGACCAAAGATGTCAGCGCCTACACCAAGGCTGCGGTGTTCCAGCCGGGCACGAAGACGGACACGTTGATCCGGTTCTCCACGGTGGCCGGCGAGCGCGGCAGCCCTGACACCTGGCGTGACCCACGTGGCTTCGCACTGAAGTTCTACACCAGTGAGGGCAACTACGACATGGTGGGGAACAATACTCCGGTGTTTTTCGTACGTGACCCCATGAAGTTCCAGCACTTCATCCGCTCCCAGAAGCGCCGTGCGGACAACGGCCTGCGCGACCACGACATGCAGTGGGATTTCTGGACCCTGTCGCCCGAGTCGGCCCACCAGGTCACGTGGCTGATGGCTGACCGCGGGATCCCAAAGACCTGGCGGCACATGAACGGCTACTCGAGCCACACCTACATGTGGGTCAATGCAAAGGGCGAGCGCTTCTGGGTGAAGTACCACTTCAAGACCGACCAGGGCATCGATTTCCTCACGCAGGAGGAGGCCGACCGGATCGCCGGCATTGACGCCGACTACCATCGGCGAGACCTGTTCGAGGCGATCAAGCGCGGTGATTACCCCAGCTGGACCCTGAAGATGCAGATCATGCCCTTCAAAGAGGCCGAGACCTACCGGTTCAACCCCTTCGACCTGACCAAGGTGTGGCCGCACGGTGACTACCCGCTGCACGAGGTCGGCCGGCTGACCCTGAACCGCAACCCGACCGACTTCCACACCGAGATCGAGCAGGCGGCGTTCGAACCGAACAACCTCGTGCCGGGGATTGGTGTCAGCCCGGACAAGATGTTGCTCGCCCGCCTCTTCTCCTACGCCGACGCCCACCGTGCCCGCCTGGGGGTCAACTACAAGCAGATCCCGGTCAACCGGCCAAAGGTACCGGTACACAGCTACAGCAAGGACGGGGCGATGCGGGTCCAGAACGTGTCCGACCCCGTGTACGCACCGAACTCGAAGGGCGGCCCGCAGGCTGTCAGCAAGCACTATCCCGAGGTAGCGGTCTGGAAGGCCAGTGGCGAGTTCATCCGCGCCGCCTACACCTTGCGCAAAGACGACGACGACTTCGGCCAGCCCGGCACCCTGGTGCGTAAGGTAATGGACGACGGGCAGCGCGACCGACTGGTGTCCAACGTGGTCGGACACCTTAAGAAAGGCGTGTCCGAGCCCGTGCTGCAGCGTGCGTTCGAATACTGGCGCAACATCGACAAGGAGATCGGCGACCGCATCGCCAAGGGCGTGAAAAACCGCTGATTGCCCTGAAGCCATCGCTGGCCCGCCATTCAAGGCGCTGGCGGGCCAGGATGGGCCTAACCTCGAGCGGAAACTGTTCCGTGTCGGCGATATCTGCTCTCGGGTTGCAACTCAAGGAGTTTTCGGAAAGATGCAGATAGCACCCAAGTACCTCAACGTTTCAAGGCCCACGGAAAATGTGGATACGACCTACAGATCACAGCCACACCCAAGCCTGTGATAAGAGGATAAAACCATAGAAATCATGCGATTTGAAACAAGTGGCATGTTACCACTGTTCATAAACCACCGGCCGAAGCACATGCAGGTGCTAAACGGCAGGCTTAATTGCCATCCCTTCAAGTGCATCTATTGACTCTGTGAAGCGCGTAAGGGCCTTCAGGATATTGGCGCCTGATCCTGCAAGGAGGAAATTGAGCCTCTCTAAGCCTCGCTAAAAACGCGTTACACTCTGGGCCATTGGCGCTGTTACGCAAAGCTCTTTCAACGCGTTCAACCACTTTCTTCGTAAGTGCTATACCCACTGCTAGCCTATCGAAAGACTTCGCCACCCGGTCTCGGAGCTCTTGAGATATGCCGAGGGTTGGCAGTTCTTTATTCACATAGTTGATATTTCCTAGAATGTTGGGCAACTCCTGAGAAAGAGATCAGAGTAATTGCTCAATCTCATTGTTCGGGCCTATTCTCTCTTCCATATCGTCCACTTTCCCTTATCCAGCCCTTGTCTGGCCTCCCTGGCGCCGACTTGCTCCGGTACATCGTCGCGGGGAGCCTCAGCGCAGCGTAGGCGGCTGCGGTACTGTGGCTCTGCGGCTCTCACTCCTCACATCACTTCAGAGTGGTATCTTCATCCGACCCCAACAAAACAACAAACTATAGGGAACGTCATAAATAAGTTGACATTTGATTAGTTCTCTGGATAGAATCCTTCCGAAAGGAAGTTGGGTAAATCTCCTTCGGAGGGATGAACATGAAAGCATTAACTGTAACGAAT
>JAHECH010000482.1 GCA_024641835.1 Deltaproteobacteria bacterium | reverse complement strand
CTTGGATGGGCACGACCGGGGCGCAAAGGTGGTTGCCCACGCCCTGAAGGAGGCTGGTATGGAAGTCATTTACACGGGCCTCCATCAAGCCGTCCCGAGCATCGTGAAGCAGGCGATCCAGGAAGACGTTGATGTCATCGGCCTCTCCATCATGTCGGGCGCCCATGTTCCCATTTGCAGAAAGCTCATGGAGATGATCCAGAAAGAAAGGTTTGAGGATGTTATCGTGGTCGTAGGGGGTGTCATTCCCAACAAGGACATTTCCGTGCTCAAGGAGTTGGGGGTGAAAGGGGTGTTTCCAGGAGGAACCCGTTTTGAGGAGATCAGTCGGTTTATTAAGGAGAATGTGAAGCAATGAGTACGGGACGTTGATCATTGAGCAATGAGAAATGAAAGATGAAAAATGATGAATGAAAAGAGGTTTCTATGGGAGTAGCTACCTATTCCAAAGATGAAAAAGACGCCATCAAGGAGGTCATCCTCCAGTCTGGCATCAAGGTCAAACCAGTCTACACCCCGGAGGATCTTGTGAGGGTGGGCTTTGATTATCAAAAAGACCTCGGTGACCCCGGAGACTTTCCGTTCACGCGAAGCATTCATCCCCTGGGATATCGGAGCAGGAACTGGACGACACGGCAGTATACGGGGTTTGGAACACCACAGCAGACCAATGAGCGTTTCAAGCTCATGATCTCCCATGGTCAAACAGGTCTCAATGTCGCTTTTGACCTCCCAACCCAAATGGGCTATGACTCCGATGATCCCATGGCTGAAGGAGAAGTCGGCCGAGTCGGTATGGCCGTTGATTCTCTTCAGGATTTCGAGATCGCTTTCAAGGACATCAAACTTCACAAGATTGGTTCCGGGCTTACCATCAACGCCATTGCTTCCGTCATGCTCGGCATGTATCAAGCTGTGGCAGAGAAGTTCGGCTATAAGAAGGAAGAGATTTCGGCTACCCCACAGAATGATATCCTCAAGGAGATGATCGGGAGGGGAGCATGGATCTACCCTGTGGAACCTGCGGTCCGGCTGATTGGCGACACCATTGAGTATTCCATGAAAGAGCTTCCCAGGTGCAATCCTGTCTCTGTGTGCGGCTACCACATTAGAGAATCAGGGTGCACACCCGCACAGGAGATTTCCTATGCTTTTGAGATCGCTTTTGCTTATATCGACAACGTGGTTGCCCGAGGATACAAAGCCGAAGATTTCGTGGGAGGGTTCACCTTTAACTTGAATATTTATGGCAACCTTTGGGAGACGGTGACGAAGTTCAGGGCTGCGAGAAAGTTGTGGGCCAAGCTCCTGAGGGAAAGATATGGGGTACAGGACAAAAAAGCCCTTTTCCTACGGGGGATCTTCGGAGGCGGCGGATCCGGTATGACGAAACAGCAGCCGGAGAACAACATCGTCCGTGGGGCCTATTATGCCTTGGCGGCTGCCCTCTCAGGAGCACAGACTACAGCCCTCTGCTCCTTTGATGAAGCCTACACCATTCCAACAGAGAGGGCTGCCCTTCTATCCCTACGCACTTCCCAAATTCTGATGGATGAGATTGGGCTCAGGGATACCGTCGATCCTCTCGCCGGTTCCTACTTCATCGAGACGCTCACCAAGGAGATGGAGGGAAAGATCCTGGAAGAGATGGAAAAGGTGGAGAAGGTAGGGGGCATGGTGGAAGCCGTCGCCTCGGGGTATGTTCAACGGGAAGTGGCGAGACAGGCCTATGAGTACGAGAAGAAGCTTCAGGCGGGAAAAGTCATCAAGGTGGGTGTGAACAAGTACACCGAAGGCGTGGACATGGAGGTGGAACTCCACGAATACAACGAACAATGGACGACGCAACAGATTGCGCGTCTCAAAGATCTGAAGAAGACAAGGGACAACAGGGCGGTCAAGGAATCTTTGAAGGCCCTGGAGAAGGCCGCGAGAGAGAAAAACAATGTGATGCCTTATCTGGTGGACTGCTGCAAAGCGTATGCAACCGTCGGGGAAATGGCGAATGTCTTCAGAGATGTCTTCGGCGAGCACAGAGAACCAAGTATATTTTGATTCAGGAATTGGCGAATTTAGGGATTGGGAGTTCTCAATTCCTAAATTCCTCAATTCGTCAATGCGTAGCGAGAAGAGAGGAGGTGAACAGCAAGAACCAGATCGTCTGAAGTGTAAAACTGCCAACATTGAAAGGAGGGCTTAAGATGAATCGGAAAGCGGTATTCCTGGTAACAGCGGTCTTTGTATGCATCCTGTTCACGATAACGTTTAGCCCCACAGCGGCCAGGGCGGCAGATCCCATCAAACTGACCTACGCTAATTTCGGGCCTGCGCCGACTTTCATCTGTGTTCAGATGGAGCGGTGGAAAACCGAGGTGGAGAAGCGCACCGGAGGGAAGGTGGCCATTCAAACCTTTCCAGGAGGCACCCTCCTGGATGCCAAGAACATGATGGACGGGGTTATAGCAGGCACGGCTGACATCGGGAACCTTTGTATGGCCTATCAGCCGGGACGCTTCATGGTGACCAATGCGACAGCACTGCCCCTCGGTTTCCGCGATGCCACAGTTGCTAGCCTTGTTCTTTGGGATCTCTATGAGAAGTACAAACCCGAGGAGTTTGCGAAGACCAAAGTTCTCGCCATGTTTGCCTGCGCGCCCGCGAACATTTATTCCAAAGTCCCCGTAAAGAATCTGGAAGACCTCAAGGGCTTGCAGCTCAGAGCCTCCGGTCATGTAGCGGACATGTTGAAGCTTCTGGGTGCGACCCCGGTAGGGATGCCTCAGACAGAAACCCCTGAGGCTTTGCAGAAGGGCGTGGTGAAGGGTGCCGTCTCCTCCCTCGAAACACTCATGGATTTCAAATACGCCGAGCTATGCAGATATGTCACCATCATTAACGGCCCCATTTATCCTTTCGCGGTTGTCATGAACTGGGATTCATGGAAAAAATTGCCCCCCGATGTTCAAAAGGTCATGGATGGAATGGGCATGGAGCAGAGCAAATGGACGGGCGAATACATGGACAACCATGTGAAGGAATCCATTGAATGGTCCAAGAAGAACTACAACATCGAGATTTTCCATCTGCCGAAGGATCAGATGGCCAAGTTGGATGAAATGGTGGAGCCTATGGTCGGCAAGTGGCTCAAGGAAGCAAAGGCAAAAGGCCTGCCCGCCGATTCGATTCTTGCAGACATGAAGGCCTTTGCAAAGAAGTACTCCAAATAGTCCTTTCACCCCGTCTTTTGTTCTAAGGCACGAGGGGATTGAGGGTTCGGAGCAAGCCGGGCATCCTCAATCCCCCAAAAGATACCGAAACATGAGAGGGGCGGCAGCATAATGACACCGGAGGGCTAGAATGGGAGTTCTAGAACGATTTTGCCAGTTTCTGAACAGGGGTCTGATCGTGGTGGCTGGCTTTTTCCTGGTGGCGATGGTCAGCCTCACATGTGCGGATATTTTTTCGCGTCTCATATGGGTTCCCATTACAGGGTGTGTTGAGCTAGTGTCCTTCTTCGGGGCGATCGTCACCGCCTTTGCCCTGGGTTACACCCAGATGAGGCGAGGCCATATTTGGGTGGATGTACTCATCAACCTTTTCCCGGATGGCGTCAAACGAGTCGTAAATACCATTAACAGTCTCGTCTGCATGGTGTTTTTTGCCGTCGTGGCGTGGCGTATTGCCAGATGGTCGACAACAATCTGGGGGACAGGGGAAGTGACTGAAACCCTGCACATCATCTATTATCCTTTTTCTTACGGCGTGGCTTTGGGCTGTGGTGTTCTTTCTCTCGTTTTTTTGAACGACTTTTTCAAATCCCTATTTCCGAAAAAGGAGGGCGAGAAATGAGCTTCGTGTGGATCGGCATCATCGGCATCATCGTCCTCCTCCTGGTGTTGTTCATTCTTGGCATGCCTGTCGGTTTTGCCATGGCCGTCGTGGGGTTTTGCGGGTTCTGGTACACGGTCTCTTTCAATGCAGCCCTGACTATGGTGGGCCTCGACATTTGGTCCACCTTTTCCTCTTATGGCCTCACCGTCGTGCCCCTTTATATCTTCATGGGGTATCTTGCGTTCAGCTCCGGAATCGCTGAAAGGCTCTACAATGCAGCTTATAAATGGGTGGGCCACTGGCCTGGAGGGCTCGCTGTTGCAACCATAGGGGCCGACGAACTCTTTGCTGCCATTTGCGGGTCCAATACGGCCACAGCAGCGACCATGGGTACAGTCGCCCTGCCCCAGATGAAAAAATACAACTATGACGCCCAATTGAGCACGGGAACTGTGGCGACCGGCGGGACCCTTGGGGTCGTCATGCCTCCCAGCGTGGTTCTCATCATTATCGGCTTACAAACAGGACAGTCCATCGCTCAACTCTTTATTGCCGGCATTTTGCCGGCTCTCCTCCTGGGGAG
>JAHECH010000481.1 GCA_024641835.1 Deltaproteobacteria bacterium | reverse complement strand
GGCTGCCGCCCGGGAAATAGGGCATTGGGTTCTGATTCTTTCTCCCCATGGGGGCTGTGAAGACAAACCCCCTGGCAAAGAAGCCCGGTCTTTTGAATTCGAAACTCCCGTATCCCTGGCCATAGGATTCCCTGAAGATTTCTTCAAAGCCTCGGAAACCAAAGGCTCTTGCCATTTGGTCTAAGACCTGGTTTATGTCAGAACCTCTGAAGATGTCATTTTCGGAATAGGATTGACGGAACTGGCCGTAGGCTGAAGAGCCGTATTGCCTCCTATAGACGTCATAGTCCCTTCGTTTGGTAGGGTTGGAGAGCACTGCATAGGCCTCGTTGACGGATTTCATCTTGGCGGTGCTCTCCGGGTTGCCCGTGTTGCGATCGGGATGGTACTGAAAGGCGAGTTTTCGGTAAGCGTCCTTGATCTGTTTTTGTGTAGCATCTTGAGGGACGCCTAAGATTTCATAATAGTCCATCTGCTCCATTTCATATCTCTTCAAATCGTTTTATCAGTCCATCAAATAAAAGGGATAAAGAGGGAATTATCTCCCACTTTTCCCGGAAGGGCGAGCTGAAGGAGTTTCAAAGAATTTCGGATTTTAAGGGCGGACACAACTCATGTAAAAATAATAACAACAATCAAAGTTTTTGCAAAGAGGAGCTTTTCACAAAGCATTTGACCGGAGAGAAAAATGCGCATAAAGATCCCGATCAGCGAAAGAGGCAAAACCCCTGCAAAGGAGTGGCCATGATTGAAATCGACGGCCGTGAGAAGTCCGGGTCAGGAACCATCGTGAGGGACGGCATCGCTTTCTCCATCCTTAGAGGAGAGAGTTTGCATCTCACGAATATCAGGGCAAAGCGAGACAAGCCCGGCCTGAGGGCGCAGCATCTGAAAGCATTGCAGGCTTCTGTCACAATTTCTGAAGGTGACGTGAAGGGTGTGGAAATGGGATCCAAGGAAGTGGCTTTCACGCCAGGGGCGAATATTCGAGGGGGTGAATTTCGATGGGATATTGGCACCGCAGGCTCCACGATCATGCTCGCCTTGACGCTCATTCCTCTGGCGCTTTTTGCCGATACCCCTTCGCGATACAGAATCACAGGAGGGTTGTTTCAGGATTTTGCTCCCTCTGCTTTTCACCTCCAGCATGTTCTGCTGCCCACTCTGAGGAGAATGGGAGCCCAGATCCACGCAGAAATCATAAGACCCGGGTATGTACCAAAAGGCGGAGGTATCATCGAGGTGAGTGTGGCGCCGGTCAAAGATGCGCTCAAACCCCTGAATCTTGTCGATCATGGGCGTGTTGTGCGAATAAGCGGCATAGCTCTCTCTTCATTGCTTGGAGAAAGAAGGGTTTCTGAAAGAATGGCTGAAGCATGCAGAAGAAGCCTAAAAAAGTCGGGGTGCGAACCGGTAATAGATATTCTTAACGACGCTAAGGAAAATCCCGCATACCAGATGCCTTCGGTTCAGCCGGGAGCGGCTCTGGCGACCTGGGCTGAGACAGACAAGCGGTGCCTTATTGGCTCCGACATGGCGGGAGCAAGAGGGAGATCAGCCGAATACATCGGTAGAGAAACCGCAAGAAATCTGTTAGAAGACATGAATACAGGTGCTACAGTGGATAGACACCTAGCAGATCAGCTGATTCCTTTTGCAGCGCTTGCAGGCGGGTGGACCGTTTTGGTGATACCGCGGATGACGGATCATGTGGAAACTCGGCTATGGCTGGCGAAAGAGATCCTCGGAGCTGAAACTGAAGTTCAGGGCAACCTCATCAGGATAAAAGGTATCGGGTACGCAAGAAAGGCAGGTCAGATCCTTTGAGATTGTTTGAGATTTCGGATTTCGTGCTTCAGACTCAGATCGCGGAGCACCGCAGTTCTTTGAGAATCTGCCTGCCTGGTTGCGTTGAGATCGGGGTTATAGGCGATGACGGTCTTAGCTCTCAAAATCAGGGGCATCTACACAACCGCTTTGACCAGTTTCTTTTCTGAAATAGGCTTGGCCATCGCTTCGCCGTCTGTTGAAACAGCAGAGCGATTCAGAAAAAGAAGAGGAGCGGTATTTCAAGAGCCTGCTCACCTTGAGATCAGGGATTTGCTAGGGAGGCAAGGAGTCTTTATTCAAGGGAGCCGTGATGCATGTACACAAGTAGCCGGCCTGATCAAGGAAAGCTTCCTTGATGCAATTTTTCGCGAAACGGGAGGCACGGAGCCCTATGGCATGGAGATTGAGTTTCCCTACATGACCAAGTCGGCCATGGATGAACAGCGGAACAAGATAGTCCCGACCGTTCTCAATCACCACCGCCTTCGCATCATTGCATCCGATTACGTGGATCTGATGGAAAAGAAGGAACTGTCGAGCCACCCGGAGAGAAGAAAAGCGGTGGGCGAGAACCTGGAGAAAAGGCTCGTATGGGAAACTTACGTGCCTGGCAAAGAGATCGGCCTCGTCCACGTCAAGTTGGATGGCCAAGTCTTGTCTTTATCAGAAGGGGAGGTCATCCAAGCGGACTTCAACAAAAGAAGGCTCATTCTGAAGAGAAGCAGGTTCAAGGGAAGGTCCGCGTATGACGGCCTCGATGTGCCTAAACAGGAGGGAGATTATGCAATCACTGAGGTGAGGGAGGGAGAATGGTTCTATAGGCACACTTACCTCAGGAAAAATGGCGAGATCATCGGGTATTATTACAATATCAACACGCCCGTGGAATTCTATCCTGAAGAAATACGGTATGTAGACCTTGACATCGATGTTGTCAGGTGGCCCGATGGAAAAGCTGAAGTAAAGGATGAAGCCATTCTGGAGAAGCAGTGTGAATCAGGACACCTCAGTGGAAAACTGAAAGAGCTGGCAATTAAAACCGCACGTGATTTGCTCACCCTCGCCAGATCCTCCCACGCAAATAATAATCATTTTGCTCCCAGTCTTCATTCTGACTTATGATCAAATCAGAACCAGATGGCCGGTGAATAATCAAAGCTTGAAATTCGGGAGGAATCGAAATTGGAAATCTTGAATGCAGTGTTTCAGCGTTTGTCGGAGCTGGAGAGGGACTTAGTGATTCTTCCGCTGGAAAATAGGATTTGGGCTTATACGTGATATTGCGTTTTCTTTGCTAGGAACCCCAACTTATTGTATTTTCGCTTGACATCTCGTTGACATTCGCATCATATAATAGATAATCCGGATCAAGGATTAGGAGAAAACAAAACTATGGGGAGAAGATTTCTCTGGCTAGTTTCTTTGCTATTGCTGCTTCCTGCTCTTTCAGGTTGTTGGTATGTTGCTGCGGCGGGTGCGGGTGCGGCCGTAGGTTATTATGCAGTAGAAAAAGGCTACAAGGTACAGAGCCCCGTAACCTACGAGACACCTAAAGAACACAAGCAGCAAGAGTAAGAGCAAGACATCCACCCCCCACGGCCCCTCTGAAAGCGACTGAAGCGATATTGCGGCTGTGAGAGGACGCGCTCCGGGGTGCTCCGCCTGAGCTCAGCCCGGCAACGGATCTATGATTCAGGAGATTATTCACCGAGCAAAAAAGCGACAAGGAGGAGTAGCGTATGGACTGGGGAATGGAGAATCGTCTGGCAAGGCTGATTCAGTCGGACGGCCATTGCATGTTCCTGCCCGTTGATCACGGCTACTTTCAAGGGCCCACTTCCCGCCTGGAAAACCCCGGCGAAACGATTAAGCCTCTGGTTTCCATGGCTGACGGCCTTTTCGTGACCCGGGGAGTACTTCGGGCGTGCGTGGACAGCAGAAATTCTCCGCCGGTGATTCTCCGGGTCTCCGGCGGCACCAGCATCATCGGCAAGGATCTCTCCCATGAGTCATTGATCACTTCGATCCGTGAGGCCATCCGGTTGAATGTGGCCGCGGTCGGCATGTCCATCTTCGTGGGGAGCGAATACGAGTACGATTCCCTGGTCAACCTGGGGAAGTTAGTGGACGAATGCGAGGATTACGGCATCCCGGTCATGGCCGTGACAGCGGTGGGTAAGGAACTGGAAAAGCGGGATGCCCGGTACCTGGGGCTGAGCTCCCGGATTGCGGCCGAATTCGGGGCGAAGGTGGTCAAGACCTATTGGTGTGAGAATTTTGAAAAGGTGACGACAGGGTGCCCCGTGCCCGTGGTCATGGCTGGCGGCCCTAAGTGTGAGACCGAACGAGAAGTGTTCCAATTTGTCTATGACGGGATGCAGAAGGGAGCGATCGGCATAAACCTCGGTCGTAACATCTGGCAGAACAAGTACCCGGTTGCCATGATGAAGGCCCTACGCGCGATCGTGCACAAGAAGGCCACGGTTCAGGATGCCCAGGATGTCCTCGAAACGGAGAGGGCGAAGGCTAAATAGCAACTCCCCATGCAAAATCGCTACAGCGAACATGAAGCCGCGATCTGGGTTG
>JAHECH010000480.1 GCA_024641835.1 Deltaproteobacteria bacterium | reverse complement strand
GCCGGGGCCTCTTTTACTCAAACCACGCATCGAATTATCTCCCCGTCAAGGCGAGACTTCCGAACGGAAAACAGGATGCCCTCGACCTCATCGATCGCGCCCTACAGGGAGACATCGGGCTCAGGCCTGAGTGGATGAGGGCCCTGTAGCAGGCTGACGGATCGACCACTGGCTTACAGCAGGGGCACAGGCTCCCGGCCGGCCCGGCGTATGGCCGCCCGGGCCAAAAGGAGAAGCGAATCGAAATAAGGGACCGGGAGGTGCTCCTGACCTAGGGCGAGCGGGATTTCGGTGCAGGCGGCGACGATTCCCTGGGCACCGCGGGCGATGAGGCTTTCAGCCACAGCGATCAGGTCCGCCAGGATTTCGGTCCGGGAGCGGCCTGGCCGGGCATCCTTGATATCATAGATTGCAGCCATGATCTTGTCCTGAACGTCGCCCCCAGGCAAGATGGTTGCTATGCCGCTTTTATCGAGCCGCTGCTGAAACAGGCCGCCTTCGACCGTGCCGGTGGTACCCAGCAGGCCGACGTTTTTCAAATCTGGATGCTCGCGCTCGACGGTCTCGGCTACGGCATCAAAAATAGAGAGGATGGGCAGCCTGACACGCCTGCGCAGATCGTCCAGGAAAAAGTGGGCCGAAACACAGGGGATAATTACAAAATCAACGCCGGCCCTCTCCAGAGCCTGCGTGCCGGCCACCAGCAGGGGCAGTGGTGATTCCCCTCGCCCCAGGATGGCTGCCGTCCGGTCGGGTACCTTCGGGTTGGAGTCGATGATCACCCGCAGGTGGTCCTGATCCTTTCGGGCAGGGGTGTTTCTGACGATCTTGGCGAAGCAGTCTACCGTCGCCTCCGGTCCCATTCCGCCCAGAATGCCCATAACCTTCTCTTCCATTTCGCTCGCGAATCTCCGCCGAAAATACCCAGATGAACCTTTACTCTGACTCCTTGCGCGCTTTGTCTACATCAGCTGGCACCAATCGGCCGATCTTGTTCTTTCAGCGCAAGTTCGGAGCACCTGAGATCCGAAAAGAGCGTATGAAACCAGAGACTAGATCAGGATCTTGCTGAGAAAATCTCTCGTCCGCTCGCTCTTGGGGTTCTTGAAAAAATCCTCGCCCGCACCCCGCTCGATGATCCTGCCCTCATCCATAAAGATGATCTCGTCTGCCACCTCCCTTGCAAAACCCATCTCATGGGTAACCACCACCATGGTCATTCCTTCCCTGGCCAGGTTGATCATAACGTCAAGAACTTCCTTGATCATCTCAGGGTCCAGTGCCGAAGTGGGTTCATCGAACATCATGATTTCAGGCTCCATGGCCAGGGATCGAGCGATGGCGACTCTCTGCTGCTGGCCGCCGGACAGGTTGGCAGGATAGGAGCGGGCCTTATCGGGGATACCCACCCTTTGCAGCAATTCCATCGCCTTCTGCTCTGCCTCTGCCCGTCTCTTTTTTCGCACCCTGATGGGGGCGAGGGTAATGTTGTGTAAAGCCGTCATATGGGGGTAGAGCTCGAACCTCTGGAAAACCATGCCGATCTTCTGTCTCAGTTTATAGAGGTTGGTGGCTGGATCACCAACGGAGATACCATCCACGATGACTTCTCCCTGCTGAAAGGGCTCCAGGCCGTTGATACAGCGCAGCAGCGTGCTCTTCCCGGAGCCGCTCGGACCGCACACCACCACGGTCTGCCCCCGCTGAACCACCTCGTTGATGTGGCTCAGTACCTGGAAATCTCCATACCACTTGCTTAGATCTCTAATCTCGATCATTGGCTCAGTATCCCCTCTCCCTTTTCACCTCGAATCGTCGGCTGATTACCGAACCGATGTAACACGTGATCAGGAAAACCATGGCCACAAAACCGAAGAGCTGTACGGACCTGACCTCCATATTATCGACAATCGAGGTGCGGCGGACCAATTCAGGCAGGCCAATCACGAAGGCAAGACTGGTGTCCTGGTAGGTGACGATGCTCTGGGTGATCAGGCTTGGCAGCATGCGCCGGAAGGCAATGGGGACCAGAATGAACCGGGTTGCCTGCCAATAGGTGAGGCCCGTGGAATAGCCGGCCTGAATCAAGTCTCGACTTACCGACTGGTATCCGGCCCGAAGAATTTCACCGAAGTACGTCGCCTCGAAGATGATGAAGGAAATCACGGCCGACGGAAAGGGGTCCAGAGGACTGCCCAAAATGATGGGCATAACGAAATAGAACCAGAAAATGACCAGGATGAGAGGGATGTTGCGGATCAGGTTGACATAATAGGTGACCGGATAGTAGACCCACTTTTTCTTGGAGATTCGCCCCAGTCCCACCATGATACCCAGGGAGATCCCCCCGGCCAGGGCAAGCATGGTCAATTTGACGGTTATCAAATATCCGCCCAGGAGATAGGGGAGGTTTCCGATTACTGCATCAAACATGCTCATTTCCTCCCCACTAGGCCAGCTATCCTGAACCGCGATTCCAGGATGCCCATGAATTTGACGACGGTAAGCCCCAGAATCAGGTATATCACCATGGCACCGGTGGTTGCTTCCAGGCCGTGGAAGGTCTCTGAATCGATCTTGTAGCTCATGAAGGTCGTCTCGGCCACACCGATGGTCATGGCCACTGAGGAGTTCTTGAAGATGGTCAAAAACTCGGTGGTGAGCGGGGGAATGATGATGCGCAAGGCATAGGGGATGATGACGTAGCGATACATTTGCACCTCGGTGAGGCCAGTGGAGAGAGCCGCCTGGTATTGGTCGCGAGCAATGGAGGCGAACCCGGCGCGCACGTGCTCGGCGACCCGGGAAGCGGTGTAGAATCCGAGAGCCAGAACAGCCACATAGTAGTTAAGGCCGATGATGGCGTTTATGCGAAACTCCAGGCTGTGACCGAAGAGCATAGGACCGGCGAAGTACCAGAAAAAGAGCTGCACCAGGAAGGGAATATTGCGGAAGACTTCAACGTAGGCCGTGCCGAGAAACCTGAGCCACCGCCACGGGGAAATCCTGAGGGTCCCCATGAGAATGCCTAATGCCAGGGCGATGAACCAGCCGAGGAGGCCTAACTGAATGGTGAGCCAGACGCCCTTGAGCAACCAGACACCGTAGGGGTCGCGCCAGAGGACTCCCCAATCGAACTTGTAGGCAAGACCCATGGAACCTCTCCCGGCGAGTCCGACGAGGAGAGGGGGGAACCCCCTCTCCTCCTGCCCCGCTTATTGCTTCTTCCACCAGTTGTCTTTCATCGGATAGACCATCATTTCCAGATAGCTCTTGTAGATCGCGGACATGGGAATGGGAACCGGCCCCTTGGGACCCATCCATTTGTCGTAGAGCTCGAAGAATTTGCCGGTTTTGATAGACCAGCGGACGGTATCATTCAGAAAATGTCTGAAATCCGAGGTGCACTTCCGCATCATGTAGCCGTAAGGTTCATAGGCGATGGCGAAATCGACGGTTCTCCAATTTTCAGGGTTGCTATCTTTCATCCTCAGACCCTCCAGAAGGCTCCGATCCGTGGAGTATGCATCAATCTTGCCTGTCTTCAGAGCGAGGAATCCCTGCGCGTGGCCTTCCAACGTGACGATCTCCTTGGGCTTGAACAATCCCTTCGCAGCCTGATCCTCTATGGCCTTAAGATTGGTCGTGCCCCGAGCCCCTCCGAGCCGCTTGCCGTTGAGATCCTGAAGGGTCTTGATGGGGCTGTCCTTGGGAACGAGGAAGGTGGTCTCAGAGAAGAAGAAAATCATGCTGAAATCAACGACGTCTTCCCGGTCCTGGGTATAGGTGGTGGACCCCATCTCCACGTCGATGGTGCCGTTTGCCACCAAGGGGATTCGGGTCTTGGTGGTCACGGTGAAGGGCTCGATCTCGATCTTCTTGCCAAAGTGCTCGGAGAGCTTTTGAGCGAGTTCATAGGTCATATCGACCGAAAAACCCACTTGCTTTCCAACCTTGGGGTCAATGAAGGCAAACGGGATCGAATCCTCCCTAAACCCCACTCTTATCTTGCCGGTTTTTTCGATCCTGTCCATGGTCTCGTCAGCCATGGCCGAAACAGCCAAGAGGCTCAGACAGCAGACCGTCACCAAACCAATCGTCAGCAATTTCTTCACGGATTTCATTTTCTCCTCCTTGCTTCTCATGGGTTGGTATCTCATGTGTTCCTGTGTGAAGGAATACGCCAATAACAGCAGCGAGTGTAAGAGGATTAACATAAGATGTCAAGGAAGAACTCAGCCATTTGACTTTTGACCTGCGGCGATTATAATTTGTAATATACTGAAAAAGCTAGGAGATTGACCACTCATGGATCACGATCTTGACGAAGAAGCAATGCACTATGAGGGGATGTGTATCAGGCCGCCCAGTGAAGCCTATAGCATACTCCTTCAGGTGACTCTGGGGTGTTCCCACA
>JAHECH010000479.1 GCA_024641835.1 Deltaproteobacteria bacterium | reverse complement strand
CAGAGTGAACGCTTCTGTTTCAAGCGGGCGCGATATCACCAAAAGCTTCTCTTCCTCGAACGTGTCGACCTGGAGGCTCTCTTTGCTTAACCAGGCAGCCGGGAGAACCTCTCTCCGAATGCGAAGAAGCGCCATGTAAAACTCATACATGACCTTGTGCCTCCCGGTAATGCGAAGGGAATGATTGAGCTTGGCTCTCAGCAAGGTCTTTTCATCCTGGGGATCCGGCGGCTCCCCCTGCCATCCGAAGGACGCGAACTCGTCTCGCCGACCTCGGCGAACCGCTTCCACCAGATCCGGATCCGAGTGGTTGATAAAGTAAGGGAAAGGGGCGGTCTCCCCGTATTCCTCGCCCATGAACAGAAGGGGAATATGTGGAGAGAGGATGACGCACCCGGCCACGAGTTTCAGTGCTTCGAAGGAGACAAGCTGGCTCAGCCGCTCGCCGAGCATCCGGTTCCCCACCTGGTCATGGTTTTGAGAAAAAACGATGAAGCGGTGGCTAGGAATGTCTCTGGAAGAATTTCCATGCTTTCTTTCCCGGAAAACCGAGTATTGCCCGGAATACACGTATCCTTCGCGAAACGCTTTAGCCAAGTGCTCCATCCGGCCGAAGTCCACGTAATACCCGGACCGTTCCCCGGTCACCAGGGTATGGAGGGCATGGTGGAAATCATCGTTCCACTGGGCGTCTAACCCGTATCCGCCTAATTCCGGAGAACGGATCACCTTGGCATCATTGAGAGCGCTCTCCGCCATGAGAAAGATTCTCCGCCCCAGCGCATCTGCCTCCTCGTGCGCAGCCGCGGCAAGTTCCTCTAAGAAAGGCTTCGCAGAAAAATCGAGTATGGCATGGACGGCGTCCAGCCGCAAGGCATCCACATGGAATTCCCTGACCCAGTACAGGGCATTGTCCACGAAAAAACGGCGGACCTCGTCACTGTGAGGCCCGTCAAAATTGATGGAAGATCCCCATAGGGTCCTGTACCGATCCGTGAAATAGGGCCCGAAGTCACGGAGGTAGTTACCTTCAGGGCCGAGGTGATTGTAAACGACATCGAGGACAACAGCGAGCCCCTGAAGGTGACAGGCATTGACCAGTCGCTTGAGCGCCTGAGGCCCTGCGTACGAATTTTGGACCGCAAAGGGATAAACGCCGTCATAGCCCCAGTTGTGCGCCCCCGGGAACTGGGCGACGGGCATGAGTTCGATGGCCGTAACACCCAACCCCTTCAGTTCATCCAGATGAGGGATGACGGCATCGAAGTTTCCCTCCGGAGTATAAGCCCCCACATGCAGCTCATAGATCACGTAATCCTCCAAGGGGACACCAGACCAGCCACCGTCCTCCCAGGGGAAACGGGAATCTGTTACCTCAGAGGGTCCGTGAACGCCCTGGGGTTGGTACCTTGATGCTGGATCAGGCCTTTCCGTCTCGCCGTCCAGGCGATACATGTAGAGGCTTCCCGCCTCAAGCCCTCTCAGGATGCCCTCATGGTATCCCTTTGCAAGTCTCTCAAGGGGTTCCACCATCTCCTGAGGTGAAAGAATGCGCACATCGACGTGTCGAGCGAACGGCGCCCAGACGCAGAAGCGACACAGACCCTCTCGCAGCAGCGTCGCTCCCAGCCTGATCTCTTGCATCATCTCCAACCTCCACGCCGTTTGAAGAACACGGCGCCAAGAGGAGGCAGGGTCAGATTGAGGGAATTGGGCCGATTGTGGTATGGGATGGGTACCGCTTCTACATCCCCCATATTGCCTTGACCGCTTCCCCCGTAATCACTGGCATCGCTGTTGAGGATTTCCTCCCAGATTCCACCGGCTGGGACGCCTACCCGGTAATTATGTCTTGGCACGGGAGTGAAGTTACACGCAACGATGACCACGTCGTTCGCTGCTCTGCCCTTACGCATCAGGCTCACGGTGCTTTGATCCGAATCGTTGCAGTCGATCCATTCAAAGCCCGCAGGATCAAAGTCCAGTTCATGCAGAGCCCGCTCATTCCTGTATACGCGGTTGAGATCTTCCACCCAACGTTGAAGCCCTGCATGAAAAGGGTAATCAAGCAGATGCCAGTCAAGACTCGCCTCATGGTACCATTCGCTCCATTGGCCGAATTCCCCTCCCATGAACAGGAGCTTCTTCCCTGGTTGAGCGTACATGTATCCGAGGAGTAACCGGAGATTGGCGAATTTCTGCCAATCGTCACCAGGCATTTTGCGCAAGAGAGATCCCTTGCCGAACACCACTTCATCATGGGAAAGGGGGAGAATAAAGTTCTCGTGAAAAGCGTAGAGCATCCGGAACGTGAGCCGGTTATGGTGGTACTTTCTGTGGATCGGATCCTTGCTCATGTACTCCAGGGTGTCATGCATCCAGCCCATGTCCCATTTCATGCCGAACCCCAGCCCTCCCACATAGGTAGCACGGGAAACCATGGGCCATGCCGTGGACTCCTCCGCGATGGTCTGCACATGGGGATAGTTTCGGTAGACCTCCTCATTGAGCCGGCGCAGGAAGGCGATCGCCCCCAGATTCTCTTTGCCTCCATATTCGTTGGGAATCCAGTCTCCCTCTTTCCTGCCGTAGTCCAGATAGAGCATCGAAGCGACGGCATCCACGCGAAGACCGTCCGCATGGTATTTGTCCAGCCAGAACTGGGCACTGCTGATCAGGAAGCTGCACACCTCGTTCCGGTCGTAATTGAAAATGAAGCTGTTCCAGTCGGGGTGAATGCCTTTCTTGGGGTCCGCGTGCTCGTAGAGATGGGTGCCATCAAAGTAGCCGAGTCCATGCTCATCAGCGGGGAAATGGGAAGGCACCCAGTCGAGAATGACGCCGATCCCATGCTGATGGAGGCAGTCGATGAGGAACATAAAATCCTGGGGAGACCCATATCGGCTGCTCGGACAGAAATATCCCAGAGTCTGGTACCCCCAGGACCCGTAAAAAGGATGCTCCATGACCGGCAGGAATTCCACATGGGTGAAACCCATACGCTCTACATACTCAGCCAGTCTGGGGCCGAGTTCACGGTAAGTGAGAGACCGATTTCCCTCATCCGGAGATCTCATCCATGAGCCGAGGTGCACTTCATAGATGGCCGCGGGGCCGTCCAGGCGGTTCGCGCGGCTCCGTTGCTGGATCCATTCTTGATCCCCCCATTCGTACTCCAGATCCCATATGATCGAACCGGTCTTTGGTGGTACTTCACTGAAAGCAGCGAAGGGATCCGCTTTGTCAGCGTGATATTCATGGAAACGGGAGCGGATATGATACTTGTAGTTGGCTCCCTTGATCACCCCTGGAATAAACCCTTCCCAGATTCCTGACTGCCCTCTCGGGCTCAAGTAGTGGCTCTTCTTGTCCCATCCATTGAAATCGCCCATTACGGCCACGTCCTCTGCGTCAGGCGCCCAGACTGCAAAGTAGGTGCCTTCTGTGTCGTTCACCTTCAGCAGATGAGCGCCCAGCTTTTCATACAGCCGAAAGTGACTGCCCTCATTGAATATGTAGACATCATCTTCTGTAAGGAGACTCATGTCATAACGGACAGGACCCGGCGAATTGGATGTTTTTGCCCCATTGCTCATTTCCTTCTCCTTTCTTTGAATCTCAGGGTTCAGTATCCTCTCTTCAATGGAATTCGCAGGCTAAGTACATCGGTTCATAAATTCGCTTACGTATCCTGGTACAAGGGGTCTGTGATGGGGCCATGGGGGTCCCTTTCAAAATAAGGAAACGAAGAGAGACCGGGAAAGACTCCCCCCATGACCCCTCAGATGTCAGCAATGCCCCATGCGTAACCGTATTTAGGGAACCGGGTACTAAGTACTTCCTTCCCTCAGAAGCTGTTGCATGCCCCGGATAGGAATCTTCACCCAGTCCGGTCTGTTGCTCAGCTCATACCCGAGTTCATACACGGCCTTTTCAAGGAGATACACGTTCAGAAGGATTCCGAGCTCCTCCCGTGTCTCAGGGAGGAACTTTCCCGGACCCGCTGTTTCCAAGTAGGTCTTCAGAAAAGCGGCAGAAACCCAGGAGTACCAGTGTTCGGCCCATCTCGCCAGGTAATCCATTTCCTCAGGATGAGGAAGCCCTCTCGCCTCGTGGAGAAAGAGGGCGGAGTAGGCGGCGTAGTGGAAGGATCGGATCATCCCGGCAATATCGCGCAGCGGAGACCGTTTGATTCTCCTCTCAGAAATGGGGCGGGCAGGCTCACCCTCGAAATCGATGATCACAAAGTCCTTCCCGGTGTAGAGCACCTGGCCCAGGTGATAGTCACCGTGGCATCTCAAACGGCTGGCCGTAATCTTGAGATTAATGATCGACCGGAAGCGATCGATCACTTGTTTTTCCATGTTGAGAATCTCCAGGCACTCTTTCCGATTGGGTTCAGGCAAGTCCTTGAGATGCAG
>JAHECH010000478.1 GCA_024641835.1 Deltaproteobacteria bacterium | reverse complement strand
CGGGCAGTCATACAGCTTGGTCCACTATGCCGGCCTGGTCAAGGATCCTTTTTTCAAAACGACCTTCTGGAACACCTTTGTTTTTGTCTTCCTCAGCGTCAGTACCCATATGCTCCTTGGTCTGGGCGTGGCGTTGGTCCTGAACAGTGCACTGCCTGCAAAACCCGTCTTTCGCTTGATTGCCCTGCTCCCCTGGGTCGTGCCGGACGTGGTGGCAGGAATCATTTGGAAGTGGATGTTTGATCCCCTTTACGGCGCTATCAATGATCTCCTGCTCAAGGTCGGTATTCTCGATTCGCCCATGGAGTGGCTCTCAAACCCAAAGCTCGCCTTGTTCAGCGTTGTTTTCGTGAACCTCTGGAGGGGCTTCCCTTTCGTGATGCTGATTCTCCTGGCAGGGCTGCAGTCCATCCCCAGGGAGCTGTATGAGGCTGCGGCGATCGATGGAGCTTCGGGGAGAGGGCAGTTCTTGCACATCACTCTTCCGGGACTGCGGAAAATGATCGTGGTGGCCCTGGCGCTGGATGTTGTATGGGAAGTGAGGCGATTCGGTCTCATTCAGGCGATGACCCAGGGAGGTCCGGGCATCTTGACGGAGGTGCTGTCGACCTACACCTACAAACAGTATTTCCAGTTTTTTCGGTTCGAGTATGCCTCAGCTATATCTGTGGTCATGTCCCTCGTTCTTCTTGTTGTGAGCCTCCCCTACATTTGGATGATAAGCCAGGAAGAGTGAACGACATGGAAAGCTCTTCTCTTCACATCAAGCACGTTTTCTTCAAAGGGGTTATCGCGGTCTTTTTGGTTGCCCTTTGCCTGTACTGTCTCATTCCCTTTGCCTGGATGCTTTCCACCTCTTTCAAGACAGAAGCAGAAGCCTTTCGAATTCCTCCGACATGGATTCCCCTGAAGCCGACCGTAGACAGCTACGTAGGCATTTGGGTGAGGAAGAACTTCGGGACCTACTTCCTCAACAGCACCATCGTTTCCCTGGCTACAGCCTTGCTTTCCACGTTTTTCGGTGCCATGGCCGGCTATGGATTTTCAAGATTCTTTTTCGCGGGCAGGCGCTTCCTCATCGGGTTTTTTCTGGCCACCCAAATGCTCCCCGGTGTTCTTCTCGTGGGGCCTTATTTCAAGATCCTCAGCACGTTTGGACTTTATGACACTCGCATCGGCCTGATTATCGCCTTTCTGACGATTTGTCTTCCTTTCTCCACCTGGATGATGAAGGGCTTTATCGACAAGGTGCCGGACGAGCTGGACCAGTCCGCCATGGTTGACGGCTGCTCCAGGATGGGGATCTTCTTCAAAATCATCCTCCCGGTAGTGGCGCCCGGGATGGTTGCCACCATCCTCTTCGCTTTTCTCCTGGCATGGGGAGACCTTCTCTGGGCGCTGTGCCTGACCAGCAGTGAGCCCATGATCACGGTGACTCTGGGCATTGCCAGGACGGTGGGTGAGTTCAGGATCATCTGGCCCATGCTCATGGCGGGTTCTCTGGTCGGCGGGATGCCGGCCATCATTCTGTATATTTTCCTGCAGCGGCTCTTGGTTCAAGGACTGACAGCGGGCGCTGTCAAGGAGTAAACATTGAAGGGGAGGGAAGGGGCATGACCTTTGAAGGTCGAGTGGCACTCGTCACAGGAGCGAGGAGAGGAATCGGCAAGGCTATAGCCACAGCTTTTTCTCGCGAAAAAGCCCATGTTGTACTCAATGACATCGGCCCGGAAGATGAGCTGAAAGCAGTGGCGCAGGAGCTTTCTTGCGGAGCGATTCAAGCCGTTCCGATGCAGGCTGACGTAAGCCGGTATGATCAGGTCGAGAAAATGATTCAACAAGTGGAAAGGATGTTCCATAGACTGGACATCCTGGTCAACAATGCTGGGATCATCCGAAGGGGAAACATCGAGACGGTTACAGAAAAGGAATGGGATGATGTCATCGGGGTCAATTTGAAAGGAGCTTTCAACTGCTGCAAAGCGGTGGTGGACATCATGAAGCGACAGCGATACGGCAAAGTGGTCAACGTCTCTTCTGTGGCAGGAAAGACAGGGGACATCACCTCAGCCCCGGGGTACGGCTCTTCGAAGGCAGGGATGGATGCGCTTACGAAAACTCTGGCGCGGCAGCTCGCTCAGTATGGGATTAATGTGAATGGCGTGGCCCCTCATGCCGTTGAAACGGAAATGAGCGCCGAATGGCCCCCAGAAAAACGCAAAGCCATCATCGAGGCCATTCCTCTGAAACGCCTGGGCAAACCTGAGGATGTGGCTGAAACGGTTCTATTCCTGGCATCTGACAAAGCGTCGTTCATCACAGGAGAAATCATTGACGTGAATGGTGGTTTCGTGATGGACTGACAAGTACGCTCTGTACCGATAAAGAAATTCCTGGGAAGCCACACCAGCCCCAGTCGTGATGGAGGGCTCATTGGCAGAAATCCGATTGACTAATGTGACAAAAAAATTCGGTGCAACCATTGCGGTTGATCGTGTCAGTTTTGTCGTGCAGGATAAAGAATTCCTTGTTCTTGTGGGCCCTTCGGGCTGTGGAAAAACGACGACCCTCCGGATGATCGCCGGATTGGAGGACGTGACGGAGGGAGAGATCTATATCGGAGGGCGAAAGGTGAACGATATCCCGCCGAAGGACAGGGACATTGCCATGGTTTTCCAGAACTATGCCCTGTATCCTCACATGTCTGTGTACAAGAATCTTGCGTTTGGCTTGAAACAGAGGAAATTCCCGAGAAAGCAGATCGATCTCCGTGTCAAGGAGGTCGCAAGAATGCTGGGCATTGAAGCGCTCATCGCCAGAAAACCCAAAGAACTCTCTGGAGGACAACGCCAGCGTGTTGCCATGGGCCGGGCCATTGTCAGAAAACCCCGGGTTTTTCTTTTTGACGAGCCGCTGAGTAACCTGGATGCGAAGCTCCGGGTCCAGATGCGGGGGGAACTGGCAAAACTGCATGACCGCCTGGAGACCACTATCGTCTATGTGACCCACGACCAGGTGGAGGCCATGACCATGGCCGACCGCATCGTGGTCATGGACCGGGGCAAGACGATGCAAATCGGCAGGCCGATGGAAGTCTACAATAACCCGAAGAACATTTTTGTGGCGGGATTCATAGGAAGTCCTGCCATGAATTTCTTGGATGTGCGGCTGGGGGCAGAAGACGGAAGGCCTCTTGTTTTCGGTGAAAGTGTGAAGCTCCTCGTTCCCGAGAAGTTCCAGGATCGCCTTCTGAAGGCAAAAGGGCGGGATCTTATCCTGGGAGTTCGGCCCGAATATATATACGATAAGGCCTTGAAAGGGGGGTTCCCCGGGGGTGAGACTATCAGGGTCAGCGCGGAGGTCGTTGAACCCATCGGCTCACAAATCATTGTACTCGTATCCGCAGGAAATACTCACCTGACAGCATGCCTCGATCCTCAGACAAGTGCTCAGCCCAGGAAGACGATGGAGCTGCTGGTGGACACGAATCGGATGCATTTTTTCGATCGCGACACCGGGGAAGCATATTAGACCTGATTTCTTGTATTCTGCGGAGATGGGTTTGCCAATCTCCGTTTAATCATTCGAAGCGGTCAGAACGAGGCACTACGAAGCAGAAAGGTGAAAAGGGAATTGAATTGTGATGGTCAATGATTATGAAGATTTGCAGAAGGAGGATGATGAATATGGCTAGAATAGCAGTTCTTATAGGAGATATGTTTGAAGACGTGGAATACACTGAGCCGGTAAAAGCGTTCAGGAAAGCCGGGCATGAAATAGTCCATGTGGGGCTGAAAAAAAACAGTACTGTTAAAGGCAAGAAAAAGGGGACCCCTGTCAAGATAGGGTTGGCTGTCAAGGACACCAGTGTGGGTGAGTTTGATGCTCTCCTGATACCAGGAGGTTATTCTCCGGATAAGCTGAGGGTGGATGAGGATGCTGTATCTTTTACCAGAGAGTTTGTGAAGAGCGCTAAACCGGTTTTTTCCATCTGTCATGGGCCGCAAATCCTGATCACAGCCGATGTTCTCAGAAATCGCAAGGTGACAGGGTGGAAGTCGATCATTCAGGATATCAAGAACGCGGGTGCAGAATTCATCGATCAAGAAGTGGTGGAAGATGGAAACCTCGTTTCAAGCAGACAGCCGGATGATATCCCGGCCTTTGTTGGCGCTTGCCTGAAAAAACTGCCATAAATGAACACACGGCTGTAGAGTCCTCTCCTGATCCTATTGTTGCGGATACGGTGGCGGAGGAGGAGCGGATGCACCGGCCGGGGGTGGAGGGGGTGGCTCCGGCTTGTAGCCCGGCGGTGGAGGCGGAGGTGCCGGGGAAGCGTGCGGCGAAGCGCGAACTACCCCCGGAATAAGGTTTCCCTTCGCATACATGCATTGTTCATAGGCAATGTCGTATCGCCTCTGG
>JAHECH010000477.1 GCA_024641835.1 Deltaproteobacteria bacterium | reverse complement strand
ATCTTCTTTCAAAATGTTCATGACCTATGCCAAACTGAAATGGATGACTGATGATTACCATCTGGCAAAGGCCATGGATGTTATCGCTCAGCTGGGAGGATTGGCGATGGTCCATGCAGAAGACGGCTTGTCTATCGATTACTTAGAAGATAAGTATCGCGGCCAACCTCAGAAAGAAGTTTTCCTCAAAGTCAGGCCAGGCGTTCTCGAAGCGGATGCGTCCTTCAGGGCCATTTCTATTGCCGAAGTCATGAAATGTCCACTCTATATTGTCCACATAAGCTCCCAGCAGACCCTTGACCCGGTTAGATGGGCAAGAGACAAAGGTCTAGTCCTATACACGGAAACCTGTCCCCAGTATCTCTGTCTGTCGGATAAAGACCTGCAAGAAAAGGGACCGCTGGCGAAAATCGGACCGCCCCTCAGAACGGTGCAGGATAATGAAGCACTTTGGCATGCTCTCAAGGCAGGACTTATCGATGTGATCGCCAGTGACCATGCCCCGAAAGGGAAGAAGATAAATGACGATTTCTTTGAGGCCCCCTTCGGGTCGCCTTCTGCAGAGACTTTGCTTACCGTGTCCTATCAAAGGGGTGTGAACGAAGGGCGCTTGGATGTGTGCACGCTTGTCCGGGCCATGAGCGAAATGCCCGCCAAAATATTCGGTCTTTATCCTCGGAAGGGAGTCTTGAAACCGGGTTCCGATGCAGATCTTGTCCTCTTCGATCCCTCCAAGAAATGTAGGATCACCCAAAAGACTCAGCACTCCAACGCTCCTTACTCTCTCTATGAGGGATTCGAATGCCTCGGCGCCCCCCAGTTGGTGATGCAAAGAGGGGAAATAATCGTGGAAGGTGAAGAGTTGAAGAGCAAAAGAGGAAAAGCCAACTTCTTGCCCGTGAAGATATCCGCTAAGTAAGTCTGTTTGATCCCAAACAGACCGGCCTCAGCCGTTTTGCGCTCGCTTTCAACCTGAGCGCATTTAGCCTAATAAAGCCGATAGCGTCCGTCTGATCATAGTCTCCTTGAATGTCCATGGATGCGATATCCTGATCGTAGAGGGACTCTTCCGACTCCCTGCCTTTGACGATGACGTTTCCCTTGTAAAGCTTGAGGTAGACTTTTCCAGAGACATGCTCCTGCGCTTTTTCCATCAATGCGGCAAGTACTTCCATTTCCGGGCTGTACCAGAACCCAAAATAGATCAACTGGGCATATTTGGGAATCAGGCTATCCCGGAGCAGCTTGACTTCCCTGTCCATCGTCACCCCTTCCAAGTCCAAATGGGCCTGAAGCAGGATGGTACTCCCCGGGGTCTCATACACGCCCCGTGATTTCATCCCCACGAACCTGTTTTCGACGATATCCACGCGGCCGATTCCGTTCCTTCCTGCCACGGTATTGAGATATTGAAACAGCGCCAGAGGGTCTGATTTCGCAGTGCCGTCCGAGAGATTCTCGACCAGAACAGGAACACCGTCTTTGAATTGGATCATCATCTCCTCGGCTCTATCAGGAGCATCCATGGGATCGCTCGTTTTCAGGAACATCTCCTTCCGGGGTTCGAATTTGGGATCCTCCAAAACGCCCGCCTCATAGCTGACATGCATAAGGTTTTCGTCCATGCTATAAGGTTTCTCCTTTGTGGCGGGCACGGGAATTCCTTTCTCCTTGGCGTAATTGATCAGATCCGAGCGTCCCTGGAATTTACCTAGAAAATCTTTATCCTTCCATGCACTGATGATCCTCACATCGGGCATGAGGACATAATAGGTCATCTCGAACCTCACCTGATCATTGCCCTTGCCTGTGGCACCGTGAGCTAGAATATTTGTTCCTTCTTTCCGGGCGATCTCAACCTGTCTCTTCGCAATGAGGGGTCTGGCAAGGGAAGTGCCCAACAGATACTTTCCTTCATAAAGCGCATTCGCCTTAAGGGATCGGAATATAAAATCGGTCACGAATTCTTTTCTTAAATCTTCCACATAAATCTTGCTGGCCCCCACCCGCGCAGCCTTTTCCCTGGCCGCTTCGAAATCTTCTGCCTGGCCCACATCCGCAATGTAAGCTGCCACATCATACCCCTTTTCAATGAGCCACTGAAGGATCACAGACGTGTCCAATCCGCCTGAATATGCCAATACTACTTTCTCTTTCATGTCGAACCCATTCTTTCCTCTTGATCAAAATCCAATCTTCTCTGTGTTTCGCCGCAGAGTATCCCTTTTATCTGCATAGGGTAGCCACCATGACGGCCTTGATGGTGTGCACACGATTTTCCGCCTGGTCAAAGACTTTGGAGTGTTTGCTCTCGAAAACCTCATCGGTCACTTCGCATATATCGGGATTTTTCCTCGACGTATCGGTATCCGTATTGTGAAAGCTAGGAAGGCAGTGTAAGAAGATCACTTCGGGATTCCCCGACTTCTCGACCATCTTCATGTTGACTTGATAGGGTTTGAGTAGCTTAATCCGATCCGCAATTTTGCTCTCCTCGCCCATGGACGCCCATACATCCGTGTAAATCACGTCCACACCTTTTACGCCTTCATCGATATCTGCGGTGAGAGCGATTTTTGCCCTGCTCTCTGCTGCAAACTCCTGGGCTTGTCTCAGCAATTCTTTTTCCGGAAACAAGCTTTCCACGGAGACAATCCTCAGATCCAAACCCATTTTGGATGCACCGATGAGAAGGGAGTTGGCAACATTGCTTCGCCCATCTCCCACGTACGCAAACCTGATTCCCTTTAAGGTGCCCTTATACTCAATGACCGTCATAAGGTCTGCAAGGGCCTGTGTAGGATGAAATTTATCGGTCAGCCCGTTCCAAACAGGGACCCCCGCATATCTGGCCAGTTCTTCCACAGTCTCATGTTTGAAGCCCCTGAATTGGATACCGTCGAACATCCGTCCAAGAACCCTTGCTGTGTCCTTGACCGTTTCTTTTTTACCGAACTGGATATCCTGGATCCCCAGATATTCGGCATGGGCCCCTTCGTCCACGCAAGCGACGACAAAAGCGCAGCGGGTCCTCGTAGAAGGTTTCTCGAAAATGAGGGCAATGTTCTTACCCTCGAGGTTTTTAGCTCTGATGCCCGCATATTTATCTTGCTTCAATTTAATGGAAAGCTGCAGGAGGAACTCGATTTCCTCCGGTGAATAGCTTTTAAGCGTTAACAGATGCTTCCCCCTCAGGCTGAATGGCATATCGACCTCCATGAAAAGCGAATTGGATTTTTGCTTGAGTTTTCATAGCAAAAACGCCGGGGAAAAGTCAACTTAGTTTTGGAAGCTTCCTTTTCTCCGGCATCTAGCCGAGCTTGTCATTCATACCAAGGGCTAAAACCACCCCCCAAGAGTGAAGCTAAACCGCACTGTACCTGGCGGACGCTTCCTTCTCTTGCTTCCTCCTTGATCTCTCTTGATGAATCGAACACCTTAAGATGATAGGCGCTGAAGTTCACTACAACACGAAGCCCATGACCTTTCTTCTCAGCCTCGGAAGAGGGGAAGTTGTGGAGGAGGAGGCGCTGCTCTCGACACCTTCTGGCCAGAGCCCCTGCCGCCGGATTTCATTATCCCCAGCGAATTCAACGCACTCCTTATTATCGAGGCTAAGATTAATGTCTTTCATGTTTTTCTCCTTCTGCTGTTCTAATTGGTTGGAATTTACTTGATCGATCCGCGGGTTTCTCCCGTTTGAAATGTTTAAAACCATGAAGCACCCACTGTGTTCCCTTACCCGCCTGCCCTCCTCCAATGTAGGTTCCTAGGGTACTGCGTTCAAGGCTTCTTTAGATTTGGCGATTTTTCCCAGGATCTTTTCGACTGGCGCACTCCAAACGAAAACTTGTGCTTTCTGGTTATGAGTTTCAATGTACTGCTCAATAACACGAATCAGTGCAGGGACATGGTGAAAGCTCCCCCGGAGGATTTGTTTCTGTGTCAGTTCGCGGAACCGCCGTTCCACCATGTTCAGCCAGGAACTGGATGTCGGAGTGAAATAGAGATGAAAGCGCGCGTGCCGACGGAGCCAGGACTGGACGCGCGGATGCTCGTGTGTCCTGTAATTGTCTACGATCAGATGGACGTGCAGGGGGGAAGGTGTCTCGGCACCGATCTTCTTGAGAAATCGAATGAACTCTTGGGGCCGATGGCGCGGCATGCAGTCCCCTATGATTTTTCCATCGAGCCTATGGAGCGCGGCGAATAGGCGCTCTAATCTGCGGCCAATTTATTCACATTTCAAGCCCTAATAGTTGCTCGGGATTGGTCTTAACCATCTTACGAACGTCCTCTGGCGGAATGCCCAAGTCTAATGTACAAGCTATAAACTGGCGCAGTCCTTCCACTGGGGTTGAGAGCGCGTAGCGGCCGAAGTCCGTGGACAGGATACAACGGTTTGCACCCAGCTTCTCGATGAT
>JAHECH010000018.1 GCA_024641835.1 Deltaproteobacteria bacterium | reverse complement strand
TGCGGAATCAAGACAAGAGAAGAAGCAGGAGCGGTGATCGACAACCAGTTCATCCCGGTCCTGTTCGATGCTGAGGTCGCCCAGATCCTTGGGGATGAGTGTGCAAGGAGAGGAACGAGGTTGCAGGTCCAGGTGAAAGTGGACACAGGGATGGGGCGCCTCGGCTTTTCCTGGTCAGAGGTAAGAAGCGCTCTACAGAGAATCATGGCCCATAGAAGTCTGATCATCGAAGGACTGACGTCTCATTTTTCGTCAGCGGATGAAACAACAATGCGGGACTTTACAGAGCTTCAGATAAGGAATTTCAGGTCTGCCATCGACATCGGCCGCCAGATGGGCCTGGACCTGCCCGTCAACAATTTGGCCAACAGCGCGGGCATCGTAGGGTACAGGAATTCCCACTTTGATATGGTGAGGCCCGGCATCCTGCTTTATGGAGGGCAGCCATCTCCCGAATACATGAGCCCGTTGCGACTCAAACCGGTGATGCATTTCAAAGGGGAGGTCCTCCAGGTCAGAGAGATGCCGGATCAGACGCCCATCAGCTATGGTCGCACCTATTACACGCAAGGGCATCAAAAGATCGCTGTCACCTCCACCGGGTACGGGGACGGCCTTCCCAGGAGCCTTTCCAATAGGGGAAAAGTTCTCATTGGAGGAATCAAGGCGAATATCGTGGGAAGGGTTTGCATGAATATGGCCATGGTCGACGTCACTGGCGTCGCTGACGTAGGACCAGGGACTGAGGTGGTGTTCCTGGGGTCCCAGGGAAAGGAAACCATCTCGGGGGATGAGATGGCAACGAGGGCGCAAACGATCTCCTACGAGATTTTCTGTTCCCTTGGGCAGAGAAACAGCAAGGAATACGTTCCATGAAAAAGAAGCTCGAAGGAATACTCAAAAAGACGGTGGAATCATGTTTTGGAGAAGGGAAGCTCAAGGCGACGCCGCTTCCAGATTACCTCATCGAAGTTCCTGAAAGCCCAAATCATGGCCATTTTGCGACAAATCTCCCCATGATCATGGCCTCCTCTCAGAGGCAAGCTCCGAAAGAGATCGCGGGGATCATTCTGGAGAACATGAAGGACCCGGAGGGCATGATCGAAAAAAAGGAGATCGCAGGCCCAGGTTTCATCAACTTCACCATCGCAAGGCAAGAGTGGTTGAAGACCCTTTGTTCGATCGTTCAGCTCAAAGGGAATTATGGCCGGAGTCATATGGGAGAAGGTGAAAGGATCTTGGTTGAGTTTGTCAGCGCAAACCCCACAGGCCCTCTTCATCTGGGTCACGGACGGGGAGCAGCTCTTGGGGATATCCTCTGCAGGATTCTCGCTTTCACGGGCTATGAAGTGGTAAGGGAGTTCTACATCAATGACGCAGGCCAGCAAGTGCGGCTCCTCGGGGAGTCCATTTACAGCCGCTGGCGGCAGATGTCCCAGGCGGAATATCCTTTTCCGGAGAACGGGTACCATGGCGAATATGTCCTGGACCTGGCAAGAGAGATATCCCGGGAGGCTGATCTAGACTCACTCCATCCTGAGGAGGCAATCATCCGGTGCGCGGAACTGGGCAAGCAGAAAATGCAGGCTGAGATCAAACGGGATCTGGCTGATTTCCTGGTCAACTTTGACGTCTGGTCCAGCGAAAGTGATCTCTACGGTTCAGGCATGGTTGAGAGGACTCTCGATCAGATGAGAGCGGATGGAAAGATCTACGAAAAAGACGGCGCAGTCTGGATTAGGACCTCTCTTTATGGCGATGACAAAGACCGGGTAGTGAAAAAGCAGGACGGCCAGTTTACCTACTTTGCCTCGGATATCTCGTATCATCTGGAGAAATGGAAAAGAGGTTTTTCAAAAGCGATCAACATCTGGGGAGCGGATCACCATGGATATGTGCAAAGGGTCAAGGCAGCCCTGAGCGCAAATGGTCTTAACGAGGGGTGGCTCACGGTGCTGCTCCTCCAGTTGGTTAAACTATGGAAGGGTGGACAGGAGATCAAGATGTCCAAAAGGGCGGGCCAGTACGTGACGCTCAGAGAGCTGATGGATGAAGTGGGCGTGGATGCGGTGCGGTTCGTTTTTCTCACCAAGCACCACGACTCCCAACTGGACTTTGATATCGACCTCGTTAAAAGGCATGACACCGATAATCCGGTATACTATGTCCAGTATGCCCATGCGAGGATATGCAGTATCTTCAGGAAAGCTGCGGAGGAAGGGTTGACACTCCGTGAGAAGCCGCTGGAAGTGCTGGACAACCTGGTGCTGGATGAAGAGATGGTTCTGATACGGGCAATGGCTCAGTTTCCTTCTCTGTTGGAGGACATGTCCAGAAAATATGAGCCCCATCGATTGACCTATTATTTGACGGACCTTGCCTCCCTATTTCATAAGTACTTCAACCTGGGTACCAAGGAGTCTGAAAAACGCATAGTGGGTGCTGATCCATCCCAAAGCGAGGCGAGACTCTTTCTGGCGGAAGCCGTTAGAACAGTGCTACATAGTGGGCTGAACCTCTTGGGCATCAGCGCGCCAGAAAAAATGTGAGCAAGGTTGACTGCCGCCGTGAACAAAAGAACCATTCCACCCGAGAAAAGCCCCAAGCGGAAGTATCACCTTGAGATGACTCCCTGGTCCATTATTGCCTGGCTCTCCTGCCTGTTCCTCCTCATGTCATGGATCTTCGTGCTGGGGATTTTGGTGGGCCGGGGGTTGATTCCAGAGTCTGTGACTGCCATAGCCGAACTCAGGAACCAGCTCAATAAACTCCAGGAAAGGGTTTTCCGTGGTCAAAAGCGTGGTCAAGGGGTTCAAAAGGAACAGGACTATGACTCAAAGCTCGCCTTTTACACCGAGCTCTCGAACAAGGAGGGGGACAAGAAGAAAAAAAAGCTCCCCGAAGCGAAACCCGAGCACCTGACCCCGGAGTCAGCTGAGAAGAACCAAACAGTGAACCAGCAGCCCTCGCCTGAGTCTAGACCGGAAGCACCACCGGAGGCGTCACCGGAGGCGTCACCGGAGGCGTCACCGGAGGCGTCACCGGAGGCGTCACCCAAGGAAGCGGTTGCAAAAGTGAAGGCAGAGATTTCCAAAGCGTTGCCCGACGGCAGTCTGAAAGAGAGCGCTGAAGATGTCGCAAAGAAGCGGGCTACACCCCCGGCTAAGAGCGGATACACGGTACAGCTTGCTTCCCTGGGAGACGGGATCAAGGCGCAGCAGACAGTTGAGCGATTGATTAAGCAGGGGTATGATGCTTATTATGAAAAAGTGCAGATTCGAGGAAAAACCTGGTATCGTATAAGATGTGGGAAGTTTGCTACTAAGGATGAAGGAGACGATTATGCCAGGAGGCTGGCTGGTGAAACGGGATTAAAAGGGCTGGTGGTGAAGATTGAGTGACATTGCGATCAGAAGAGCGGTAGTCAGTGACATCAAGGCCATTCACAAACTGTTGAATTTCTATGGTGATCAGGGCTTCCTCCTGTCAAGACCGCTGAGTGAGCTCTATGATCACTTGAGAGATTTTTTTGTCCTTGTAGAGAACCGGAAAGACGACGTCATCATGGGAGCGTGCGCCCTGGGCATCTGCTGGGAGGATCTCGGAGAGATTCGGTCCCTAGCCGTGGCAGAAGGCTGTCAGGGGAAAGGATTCGGAGCCCAGCTCGTTCGGAAATGCATCGAGGAGGCGAAATCCTTGGGCCTGAGCAGGATTTTCGTGCTCACCTATGTGGAGGAGTTTTTTGCCAAAGCGGGATTCAGACGAGTCGAGAAGTCGAGCTTGCCTCACAAGATCTGGGCTGATTGCCTGAGATGCTCCAAATTTCCGGAGTGTGACGAGACAGCCATGATTCTTGATCTTTAAAGATTCCGAACGGTTCGTTCTGAAGAGGGTATCATATGTTCGGTATTGGAATGCCAGAGCTGATCGTGATCCTGGTGATCGCGCTGATTGTTATCGGGCCAAAAAAACTGCCTGATCTCGCAAGAGCCCTCGGCCGGGGAATGGCAGAGTTCAGAAAAGCGACCCAGGAGATCAAAGATAGCCTGGAGTTGGACGATGACCTCCGGGAAGCAAAGAAGGACCTGGTGGATTCCATCAGTGCCGTCAATAGGCCGCTGGATCTGGGAGGGACGGAGGCAAAAGGAGAAGAGGGAACGGTGAAGCCGCAAGCGGTGAAGCCGGAAGCGGTAGAGCCGCAAGCGGTAGAGCCGCAGGACTCGGAGCAGGAGAAAGAACCGCTGGAGAAGAACGAACAAGAGAGCGTGCCGGTCGTTGAGGCTGAGGGGAAAGCTCCGGCAGCAGAGGCCAAGAAGGATGGACAAGGATGAGAGATCGCCTCTGCTAGGCATCGTTCAACAATTGAGAAAAAGGCTTGTGGCAAGCGCCATCGCATTGGGCATCGGGTTTGCCATCTCCTATGCCTTTTCGGAAACCCTCTTCAGGATACTCGCCTGGCCCTTGAAAATCAACATGGCTCCCGAAGACAGACTGATCTACACCGGCCTGCCTGAAATGTTTTTCATCTACATCAAGGTTGCCTTCGTCGCCGGCCTCCTGCTGGCGGCTCCGTTCATTTTCTATGAAATGTGGATGCTCGCAACGCCCGGCTTTCGTCAACGCCAGGGGCGATTGGTTTTGCCTTTTGTCCTGCTCTCTTCACTGCTTTTCATAGGTGGGGCGCTGTTTGGTTACTTTATCGCCTTTCCTGTGGCATTCAAGTTTTTCCTAGGATTTGAAAGCCAACATCTTCAGTCCCTTCCCTCGGTGAAGCAATACTTTTCTTTTTCCGTCAGGCTGCTCCTTCTGTTTGGCCTGATCTTTGAGCTACCCGTCGCCGTTTTTTTTCTTACCAAAGCAGGCGTCATCACACCGGAGGCCATGAAAAAGAACCGGGCTTACGCGATGCTGGGGGTTTTCGTATTTGCTGCGATTGTGACCCCCCCGGACCTGATTAGCCAGGTCATGCTCTCTATTCCGCTTCTCGTTCTTTATGAAGTGGCTATTCTCATCGCAAAGCTTGCGGGATCAAAAAAGGCGAGTAAAGAAGAGAGCGAGCAGGGGTGAGTGTGAATAAAGATTTAATTTGCGGATTGCGGTGCTACCACATTGAGTCAGTCCAGCAGGTAGCTGAATACCACATGCTGGGCAGGCTGATCAAAAACGTTCAGATGCAAGGCACCCGAAATTCCGAGGAGTGAGACGTACACGGAAGTACGCCGCAGCGACGAGGAATGAGGGTAACGACGCAGATGGGCGTTTTTCATCAGCCTGCTAGGGGATGGGCATGATCTTCTGACCCCGGATAGTCAACAAAACCGGCTCCTTGATCACTTCTCTGTTTTCGTCAAAGGCCATGTGTCCTGTCACACCGTAAAAGTCGCGAGTGGTCAGAAGCGCATTGTAAAGGTCTTGCCTTGTCTTCAGGGAGCCGTTTTTCAGAAGGCGCTTCAGCAGCACGATGGTGTCATAACCAGTGGCTGCAAGTACCCCGGGATCTGACCTGAAGCTCGTCTGATAGCGCTCAACAAACCGCTTTACTTCTTCAGAATCGCTTCCTGAAAAGAACGCTGAAGGGAAGATGGCCCCTTGCAGATAATCCCCTGCCAGTGTGGTGAGTTCACGGGATTGCCACAGGCTTGACCCCAGAAACCTGAAATTGAAGACATCGTGAAAAGGGAACTGAGGGGCTATCATAGCCACCTTTTCCGCGCTGTCTGGAATGAAGACAGCATCGAAATCTATGATAGGTTCTGGCTTCTCCTCAGTTTCAGGCTCCACCTCTGTTCCCACTTCGTATGATGGATACTTCATTGCCTTGAGAACCTGCTGGGTCGATTCTGGCCTGGGGTAATAGAGGCCGACCATTTTCTTGATTTCAGCGCCAAAGTCCGTCTGCGCGGGCTTGTATGACTCCACGGCAGTGACGATGCCACCATATTCTTCTATCTTGTCCCAGAAAAGGTTCATGAGATAGCGGCCATAGGCATTTTCCGGATAGAGTATGGCGAACCTTTTCAATCCCATTTCACCGGCAACCTTGTCAACGAGGCCGGAGATTTCCCTTGCAGGAGTGAGGAAGTTCCGAAAAACCATGGTTCCCTCAGCAGTGATGCCTTCCTTCTGGGTGAGGGTGATGATGGGCACTCCCAATTCCTGCGCCTTCTTTGCAGCCGCTGTCGCGGATTTGCTCGACAGAGGGCCGATGATGGCGAGGATTCTTTCCTTTGAAGCCATTTCCTCCACCTCTGAGGCGGCCAGGTCTGGTTCGCCTTGGGTGTCTCTGACAAAAAGCTCCAAATCTTGATCTTGTCCTTCAGAGCCAGCAAAAAATCCCGCTCCGAGCTGGATTCCGTTCAGGACCTCCTCCCCGTAAATGGCAAAAGGCCCGTGCAGAGGGATCAAGCACCCTATCAGATTTTTCATGGTGCTCTGCTTCCCGGCTTCTTTTCCCAGGAGCTGTCGTCCCAATTCTCCCCAGGGCGGCTCCGGGGATGTGCGGATCAGGGTCATGGCAGCCTCACTCGCCTCCAGGAGGCGGCCCTCCTTCAGATCCAGCGACGCTATCGTATAGAGGATAAAGGGAGCGAACTTCGTCTTTGAAGCTTGCTCCGCGGTCTTTTCAAGCTCATCCAGATCCATGGTCTCGATGAGCTCGATCAATCCTTCTTCGATCTCCTGCTTCCTGTGCGGTGTATCATGCGACTCCCATGCATCCCTATATGAGATGAATGCACCCGGTTTATCCCCTAATGCCTTCTGGCTGTCGCCCAGAAGTACAAGCACCTCGGCTTTTAGCGGGTGGTTTGGATAGCGATTCAACCACTCTTTCGCTTCTGACATGGATCTTTCGTAATTTCCCAGTCGATAGGAGGCGGTTGCCATATCAAAGTAGGCATAAGGCGTCTCGGGATGCTCAGGATATTCGTGAATCAGCCGCTCCAGGAGGGGCAGTGCTTCATTGAAGCGGTTTGCCTTCATGTGAATATCGGCCTGACGGGATAACGCAATTCTTGACTTGTCACCCTTTGGAACTTGTTCCAGATAGCGTTGATAGCCTTCGAGCGCTCTCACGCGGTCACCGGAAAGGAAGTGCTCTTCAGCCTCCTGGAATAGAGCTTGATCGGAGGAGCGTGCCGGTTCCGCTGTGGGGGTTCTTGGCAGGCAAGATGAAAAAAGAAGGGTTATCCCCACCACCAGGGTGAGGATAACCCTTCGGCCCGACCGAGTTATGGATATCACTTTTTCACTTCCTCAAAGTCAGCGTCAACCACATCTTCATCCTTGGAAGGTTTGCCTGAAGCATAATCCCCTCCGCCTGCACCTGCATGAGGCTGCTGAGAAGCTTTGGAGTACATGGTCTCCGCAAGCTTATGAGAGGTCTGGGTCAATTCATCGACATAGCGCTTGATTTCCTCTGCGCTCTCTCCTCCCATGGCGTTTTTGAGGTTTTCGATGGCTCTGGTGATTTCTCCCTTGGTCGATTCATCTACCTTGTCTCCCAATTCCTTCACCGTTTTTTCGGTAGAGTAGATCAGGGAATCGGCCATGTTACGAGCATCCACGAGCTCTCGCTTCTTCCTGTCCTCCTCTGCATGCAATTCCGCATCCTTGACGAGTCTCTTGATTTCCTCTTCATTGAGCCCGCTGGAGGCCGTGATTTTGATGGACTGCTCCTTGCCTGTGCCCATGTCTTTTGCGGACACGTTTACAATACCGTTGGCATCAATGTCAAATGTCACCTCGATCTGCGGCATGCCCCTCGGAGCTGGGGGAATTCCCACGAGTTGAAACCGTCCAAGGGTCTTGTTGCCGGTAGCCATTTCACGCTCTCCCTGGAGAACGTGGATTTCCACGGCAGGCTGATTATCGGCGGCGGTGGAGAAAATCTGGCTTTTCCTGGTGGGAATGGTGGTGTTCTTCTCAATCAGCTTGGTGAAAACGCCGCCCAGGGTCTCGATTCCCAGAGAGAGAGGAGTCACGTCCAGGAGCAGCACATCCTTCACCTCTCCTTTCAAGACACCTGCCTGGATCGCTGCGCCAACAGCAACGACTTCATCAGGGTTCACACCCTTGCTCGGCTCTTTCCCAAAAAGTTCTTTCACCTTTTGTTGAACCTTGGGCATTCTTGTCATTCCGCCAACCAGAATCACTTCATCAATCTCGGAAAGTTTGAGCCCGGAGTCTCTCAGGGCAATCCTGCAGGGCTCCGCTGTTTTCTCAATCAGGTCATCCACAAGCGCTTCGAATTTTGCCCTCGTCAGCTTCATCGTGAAGTGCTTGGGCCCGCTTGCATCCGCAGTGATGAACGGCAGATTGATATCCGTCTCCTGGGAACTGCTCAGTTCCATTTTGGCCTTTTCAGCCGCTTCCTTTAGCCGCTGGAGGGCCATTTTGTCGCTCCTCAAATCAATGCCGTTCTCTTTCTTGAATTCGTTCGCAAGGTAATCTACCACCCGGAGGTCAAAATCTTCTCCCCCCAGATGGGTGTCCCCGTTGGTTGACTTGACTTCAAAAACACCCTCTCCAATTTCAAGGATGGAAATATCAAAAGTTCCACCGCCAAGGTCAAACACAGCGATCTTCCTGTCCCCTTTCTTGTCGAGACCATAGGCGAGGGACGCAGCAGTAGGTTCGTTGATGATCCTGAGAACGTTCAGTCCCGAAATCCTGCCCGCATCCTTTGTCGCCTGCCTCTGGCTGTCATTAAAATACGCCGGTACGGTGACCACCGCCTCAGCGACTTTTTCGCCAAGGTAGTCTTCGGCTGTCTGTTTCATTTTCACCAGAATCATCGATGATATCTCCGCAGGGCTGTAGCTCTTTCCCTTGATGGTCACATGGGCGTCCCCGTTCGATGCCTTCACAATCTTGTATGGAAGCACCTTGATATCCCTTTGAACTTCTGCGGAATCGTATTTCCGGCCGATGAGCCTTTTTACCGCGAAGATGGTGTTATCAGGGTTGGTGATCGCTTGTCGCTTAGCGATTTGCCCTACCAGCCTTTCCCCTTTGTCCGTGAAGGCAACGATGGACGGGGTTGTCCTGCTTCCCTCTGAATTTGCGATCACAACCGGGTCCCCACCTTCCATGATTGCCACGCATGAGTTGGTCGTACCAAGATCAATTCCTATGACTTTGCCCATACTCTCCTCCTAAAGTTGCCGGATATTTTAAGGTTCCTCCCATGCATCTTCATTCATACACCGCGACCGACGCTTTACTCTCTTTGTTTCCCCTTGCAGACCACAACCATGGTAGGACGGATTAGTCGCTTGTTGAGAGTGTAACCCTTCTGAATTTCCTGAACAACCCTGCCGGCCTCGACATGGTCGTCTTCAATCTGCGAAACCGCTTCGTGAAAAGCCGGATCAAAAGGCTCACCTTTTGCTTTTATCTCCTCAAGGCCTGCCTTGTTCAATGCGCTCAGCAGCCCCTTCAGCGTCAGTTCCACGCCTTCCCTGAGTGCATGGAGGGTTTCTTCATTATTTGAATGGGATATCGCCTTCTCCAGGCTATCCATGATCGGTAGAATTTGCTTTACGAGGGTCTCGTTGGAGTACTTGAGCCAGTCTTCTTTTTCCTTCCTGTTCCTCTTCTTCATATTCTCTATCTCCGCCTGGGAGCGCAGGTAGAGATCGTAATTCTTTTCCGAAAGCTCCTGCAGTTCCTTGACCTTCGCAAGAAACTCGTTCTTGCTCATCTTTTCGGGATGTATTGCCGGAGACTCGGGTTGCTCCTGTTTCTTTTTCCCATTCACCTCACCGCTGACCTTGCTTTCCTCCTCAGGTCCAGCATCGGCAACTAATTCCAGGCTCTCTTCATTCATACCCCTGAACCGGATTTCTCCTTCCTTGATGGATGAAGCATGAACTGTTATAATTTCAAGCTAATAGACGTGACTTAACGCGAATTACGTTAAACATCGATGGGATGGTTGTCAAGGCAAGGCCTGTTCACTTTTTTTAAATATTCCTAAAAGTTTTCCAGGCTTTGATACAGGGGGCCAAGCCAGCGCTTTTACCTTTACGAAGGTTTCCCTGGAGCTCCTGCTTCTGCTCAATGTGAGCGATGTGGCGATCCACAAGGAGAGAGAGTTCCCGAATCAGGGTGGGGGCGTATTCCTTAGTGAGAATGCGCGTCACCATGTCGTCTTTTCCCGTGGGCTTGATGAAAAGCCCGTCTGCGCCAGCCCTGAACATGGCCACGGCGTCGCTGATCAAGGACTTTCGGGTATAAAAGACGGCAGGGATACCTGGATAGACCTGGCGCACCTGCATCAGGTTGGATAAGCCGTATTTTCTATTCTGGCCGATGCGGTTGCAAACCTCCTCAAACAAATTTCTCCAGCTATCCACGATGGTGAAAAGACGCTTCAGGTATTCGTTATTCCTGTCCCCTTTAAACTCCCCCAAGCCTGCGTAGACTGAGTCGATAGTCTTGAAATCCGCGATCCGTGCACGAAGCTCTTCCCGGGGAGTAACCATAGGTCTTGTCACCTCCGGGTCCCGGCCCCAAAGATCGAGGAGGAACAACACAGGTGTTCTTCCACCCAAAAGCTCCCTCGCCTCGTCAAAAGTATGGGCTTGGATAAAGGTCAGCCCCGGCGAAGATGGAGCGATTTCATTCTTCATCAGATCGTGTTCAAAGTCCGAATCGTCGATAAAGCAGATGATGAGATCCATGACCAATTAAATCTCCAGAAACAAGGATGTGTCTGCAAAATCTCTAATCGAGTCTCGCTCCGGTCAATCTCTCCAACGCTTCCAGGTATTTTGCTCGTGTCTTGTCGATGACTTCCTTAGGCAGCCTGGGTGGCGGTGGTTTCTTTGACCAGTTGAGGCTGCTGAGGTAATCCCTCAGGAATTGCTTATCAAAGCTTTTCTGTGGACCGCCAGATCGGTAACCGTCCATGGGCCAGAATCTGGATGAATCAGGAGTGAGGACTTCGTCAATGAGGATGATGCGATTGTCCATGAAGCCAAACTCAAACTTGGTATCCGCAATGATAATCCCTTTTTGAGCAGCTAGCTCTCGCCCGGTTTCATAAATTCTGAGGCTCAGATCTCGCACTTCTTCAGCATTGTTTCGACCAAGGATTTCCACGGTGTCCTCAAAGGAGATGTTTTCATCATGAATGCCCTGTTCTGCCTTTGTGGAAGGGGTGAATATGGGATAGGGAAGTTTGTCCGACTGTTTGAGGCCCCGGGGTAGGGAAATCCCGCAGACACTCCCTTTGTCCTGATACTCAGACCAGCCCGAGCCGGAGAGGTAACCTCTCACGATACACTCCACAGCGAGAGGTTTCGCCTTTTTGACGAGCATGCTGCGCCCTTCCAGTTCCTTGCTGTACTTTCGGCAAGCTGCAGGGTAGTGAGCTGGATCAGCAGAAATAATGTGATTTTCCACGATCTTCTCGAGGTATTCAAACCAAAAGAGGGATAGCTTCGTGAGAATCTTGCCCTTGTCGGGAATCGGGTCATCCATGACCACATCAAAGGCGGACATACGATCACTGGCCACAATGAGGAGCTTTCCGTCCACTTCATAGACATCCCTGACCTTACCTCGTTTTAAGAGTTTCAGGTCTGCCAGGTCGGACTTCAAGAGAATCTCATTTCTGGGCATTTTCTCCTCCTTTCCAAATCCTGAGCAGCCTCTTGAAGGACGCCTGACCGAGTCAGGTGCTCGACCTCAGAGTCATGATCTCTCCGGCCACATATTCGAGCTGCTATTCTTCGCTGATACCCGTGTGATTGTCAAGGATTAGTGTCGTCTGAAAATCTCGGCTTGAACCTACGGCCGAAATAGATTAAAATAGAATACTTAAATGCCTGCCAGGGTTTGCTTAGCATCAAATTATCGCATGAAAAGGGTTTTGATCCATGTCCATTTCTAAGGAAAACATCGAGATCAAGAACAGGATTCTTGACCTGGAGAGAAGAATTGAGGATATGCACCTGGATTTCCAGAAATATTGCCAGGGTATTGAAACAAGGATGCCGGATTGGGAGCAACTTCAAAGGGAGTTGCTGCAGTTTTCGAAAAGGAAAATCTACGACATGGTTCTCTCCAAGCAAATGGATAGGGTGCTTTATAAGTTTCAAAACAGGAAAAACATCTGGCGCAGGTGGGTTGAAAAGCTTCAGACTGCTTCCCGAACCAAAGATGAGGGCGAAACCACAGTGCCATTGGGAGGAAAAGACTCCTAGAATCTGATTTGCCTGACAGGGTCGCGCTAAAGGGACTGATCAGGGATGCCCAGCTTTTTGAGATACTCGGCATAGAACTCGAGTACTCTGTTCCTGAAATTCACCGTTTCCGGGAACGGAGGGATTCCCTTGTATTCCCTGACCCTGTGTGAGCCTGCGTTATAGGCAGCAAGGGCAAGGCTGATGTCGCCCCGGTGCTCTCTCATAAGCTTCATGAAATACGCGAAGCCATACTCGATCGCCAGGGAGGGGTTGAGGCGGTCATCGCCGCTTTTCTGAAGCAGATCCTTCTTGTACTGAGAATAGAGTGCATCTTTTTTCTGGCCAAGGGCCAAAGCCTCCTGCATGAGTTCCCGGGCTTGAGCGGCCAATGCGAGACTGTTCTCCTCGGTAATCTGAAACAGGGTTGCAGTGGCACGGGCCCTGGTTATCCGCTCAAGCCTCGAGACGGAACTTGCTTCGGCCAGGTAGCTGGGATTGAAGACGTTCTTCATCCCTAAGACGACGGCGGTCTCAGGCATGATCTGAGTCAAACCCACAGCCCCGGCTGGTGACACCGCAAAGGGATCAAAGCCGGACTCTCTCTTCATCAGGGAGATGAAAAGGAGTGGGTCAACTTCATCGGGCTTGGTGTTGATTTTCGCAAGCGTTTCTTCCAGAGCTCCAAGGTATGGGAAGTCTCTTCCCTGGATGGCGTTTCTCCAGGGGTTATCGGAACCGTTCACTTTATAGTCTTCCTGCCTATCCAGGTTCAGGAAAAGAAGCCCTTCCGCTGAAGACTCATTGACAAACTGATCAAATACCTCATTGACAAACATCACGTTTTCCGGGGTGAGAGGAAAATCGTTTTGACTGATCCCCCTGCAAACATTGTAAAAATAGCCCAGGGCGTCCCTCAATTGATAGTTTGTTCTGTTGAAGCTCTGGGTCAACAACTTGGCCATCACCTCAGCAGAGACTGCTTCATTCAACCTCTCATCAACCGCGGGAGTGAGTCTCGATCGATAAGAGAGCAGCTTCTGCCGAGCTGAATCAACGGCAGTCCTATAGGCAAGCATATGACTGGCAATGTCTTTTACATGTTCCCCTGGGAAGGATTCTTTTTCCTTTGAAGCCATGGCTGCCTTGGCCTTTTCGAGAGAGCTCTCTGCCTGCTTGAATAGATCCACGGAATCCTGATAATCCTGATCCACGAATACTTTCACCCCCAGGGATCTGCCCACCTCCGGCTTGATCCTCAATATGCCTTCTTCGCCCCTGTAGGAGCCGTCAGCTAGGCTCTTCTGGAGGTCCCTGAGGTCCTTTTCGCTAAGGATTTTGATAAGTAGAGCTTCCTGCGCGGAAAGAGGAGACACACCAAAGCCAACGAGAAGGAAAACGGCGAGGAAGAAGGAGTATATTGCCTTCCTAAGGGGTTTCTTGTTCCTCAACCGGGCAACATGTGGACACGGCCAGGAAGGAATGAAACGGAGGGCTCCACACATGGAGCCACCATAAACCATGGTGTTAAATAAATCAACCATCAACGGGCTGTTACCCAAATCCGATCTATCCGGGATGCGATGTCTCAAAAGGCTCTCAGCCGGGGGCCGCATTCTACAACATTCCAGGGCGCTGTGGACATTTGCTTCTGCTTCCTCAGAGCGGCTTCTGCTTCCGCAGAGCGGCTTCTGCGTCCGCAGAGCGGCTTCTGCGTCCGCAGAGCGAGGGAGTTCAGTTGAATTCATGAAGGTCGTCGGCAATTCTTCCTAAGGAAGGCTCAGTTTCTTGACAGTCGCCGTGGGTCGAATTAATTTTTGATCTGTTGGCATGTGGCAACGACAGTCATCTAATGATTCGAAATCTAGTGGGATTTTCGCAGCGGATAAGGGAGGATGGAGAAATGCGTTTTGATAAATTTACGTTAAAAGCACAAGAAGCCATTCAAAAGGCACAGCAAATGGGCGACAAGTACGGTCATCAGCAAATAGAGCCCGAGCATCTCCTCAGGGCGATCCTGGAGCAGAAAGAAGGTGTCATTCCTCCTCTTTTAGGAAAGATGGGAGCGAACCAAGAACAACTCCTGAAAGAAATGGATTCAATTCTTGAGAAGATGCCCAGCATCTCGGGCGCGGGCGCAGGGCAGGTATATATCTCTCCGCGCGCCAAGAATGTTCTGGATCGAGCCTTTCAAGAAGCAGAGCAGATGAAAGACGAATACGTGAGCCTGGAGCATATCCTTCTTGCAGCGCTGGAGGAAAAGGAGGGGAAGGGAGCCATGGCCCTTGCTGCTGCCGGCATCACAAGAGATGCCGTTCTCAAGTCCCTGGTGGATATTCGGGGAGGGCAGAGAATCACGGATCAGAACCCGGAAGACAAGTACCAGGCTCTCGATCGGTTCAGCAGGGACCTTACGGCCATCGCTTCTAAGGGCGGCCTGGACCCGGTCATCGGAAGGGACGACGAAATTCGCCGGGTGATCCAGGTTCTGTCCAGAAGAACTAAAAACAATCCAGTCCTCATCGGAGAGCCCGGGGTCGGAAAGACGGCCATTGTGGAGGGCCTGGCGCAGAGGATTGTTCAGGGCGATGTCCCGGAAACTCTCAAAGAAAAAAGAGTGGTCGCCTTGGACATGGGCGCCCTCATCGCAGGTGCTAAATACCGCGGGGAATTCGAAGACCGGCTCAAGGCAGTGATCAAGGAGATCACCGATTCTCACGGTGCGATCATCCTCTTCATCGATGAAATGCACACCCTGGTCGGCGCCGGTGCGGCTGAGGGAGCTGTGGATGCCTCCAACATGCTCAAGCCCGCTCTTGCCCGAGGCGAGCTGCGGTGCGTAGGAGCCACTACCATCAAAGAATACCGGAAGCACATAGAGAAGGATGCGGCGCTGGAAAGGCGATTTCAGCCGGTCATGGTGGAGGAGCCGACCGTGGAGGATACCATTTCCATCTTGCGCGGTTTGAAAGAAAAGTACGAGGTCCATCACGGTGTTCGCATCAAGGATTCCGCTCTTGTGGCTGCAGCAACCTTGTCTCACAGGTATATTACCGATCGGTTCCTGCCTGATAAAGCCATTGACCTGATTGACGAAGCGACCTCCAGGCTGAGGATTGAGATTGACAGCATGCCTGCGGAGATCGACGCCATCCAGAGAAAGGTGACGCAGCTTGAAATCGAAAAAGAAGCTCTGAAAAAAGAGAAGGATAGGGCCTCCAAAGACCGCCTGGAGAAAATTGAAAAGGAGCTTTCGGGCCTCAAGTCCGAGAAGGAGGAGATGACAGCCCACTGGGAGAGGGAAAAAGACGCTATTTCCAGAATCAGAGAGATCAAGGAGAGAATGGAAACCACGAAGACTGAAGCCCAGCTTGCTGAACGGCAGGGAGACCTGTCTAAGGCGGCTGAACTGAAGTACGGCCGGCTGATCGAGCTGGACAAAAGCCTTGAGCAGGAGAACAGGAAGCTCGAACAACTTCAATCAGGCAGGAAGATGCTCAAAGAGGAAGTGGACAGCGAAGACATCGCAGAGGTCGTGGCCAAATGGACGGGTATCCCGGTATCTAGATTGATGGAGGGAGAAAAAGAAAAGCTCCTCAAAATGGAGGAACGGCTTGAGCGCCGTGTGGTGGGCCAGAAAAAGGCCATCATCTCTGTAGCCAATGCCGTGCGTAGGGCCCGTTCAGGGCTTCAGGACCCGAATCGGCCTATTGGATCTTTCATCTTCATGGGACCTACGGGCGTGGGGAAAACGGAGCTTGCCCGGGCTCTGGCTGAATTTCTCTTTGATGATGAGCAATACATGATCAGGTTGGATATGTCGGAATACATGGAGAAGCACTCTGTTGCCAGGTTGATCGGAGCTCCTCCAGGGTATGTGGGATACGAAGAGGGGGGGCAGCTCACGGAAGCTGTGAGAAGGCACCCCTATTCGGTCATTCTTTTTGACGAGATTGAAAAAGCTCACCCGGATGTGTTCAACGCCCTTCTTCAGATTCTGGATGACGGCCGGATGACGGACGGCAAAGGCCGCATTGTGGACTTCAAGAACACGGTCCTCATCATGACCTCCAATGTAGGAAGCCACTGGATTCAGGAATTGGGCGGTAAAGACGATAACGAGATGGAAAAAAGGGTCATGGATGCCCTGAGGAGCACCTTCAGACCTGAGTTCCTCAACCGAGTTGACGAAATCATTATCTTTAATTCCCTTGGAACTGAGGAAATCAAGAAGATTGTTGAGCTTCAGGTGGGGCTCCTGGCCAAGCGTCTTGAGAGCAGCAAGATGAAGCTCTCCCTCACTGACAGGGCGCGGGATTTCATTGCCAGGACAGGCTTTGATCCTGTCTATGGTGCAAGGCCGCTCAAGAGAACCATCCAGCACCTTCTTCAGGATCCCCTCGCGGTGAAGATCCTCGAAGGAGGCGTTAAAGAAGGGGATAACGTGACCGTCGACATGAAGAACGGGCAGGTGGTGTTTGACTAAGAAAAACTAATACAAACGCATTAATTCCATTTACGATCCCGTCGTCCCCTGCATCCCTTGCTGAACGCAGGGGATAAGAGAGAGGCCTGAGGGACCGTGGGGGTCTCTTTCAAAATAGAGAAACG
>JAHECH010000476.1 GCA_024641835.1 Deltaproteobacteria bacterium | reverse complement strand
CGACTGAGGCCTACCTGTCTGATATCGTGGTGTCCAATACCAGGGATCACCTTCTTGTCTATTTCACCGTCCAGAACTGTTTCACGCAGGAAATGAATGAGGCGATTGACAGCGGGCTGAACACCACCTTCACCTTTTACGTGAAGCTTTATGAGCGAAGGGATATTCTCTGGGATAAGAAAATAGCAGACATCAAGGTCAGTCACAGCATCAAGTTCGACAGTCTCAAGGGGATCTATGAGGTCAGGTTCTCTGAAGAAAACAATAAGGTGGTGGCCGTTAGAAACTTTGATGAAGCAAAGAAACTCATGGCCCAGGTTGCAACTCTCAAGGTGATGCCTCTTTACAAACTCAAGAAAGGGTCCCGGTATCAACTTCAAATGATGGCCGAACTCGACAAGATACAACTTCCTTTCTACTTGCATTATGTTCTCTTCTTCCTCTCCTTGTGGAATTTCAAGACCGACTGGTACGCGGTGGACTTCAGGTATTAACAGGTGATGGCACGTCATCAAGCGACAGAGTACCACGATCAGAGAAGGCGACGGAGGGAAAGATACATCATTGCCTTCCTCATCTTGATCATTTCCACCCTCACCACCTATCTGTTCATCAAAGGTTTCAACCTGGGATTGGACCTCCCGATCGCCAACAGTATCCTTGTCTTCGCCCTCATTGACCTCAATGTGATATTGCTCCTTTTGCTCCTGTTCCTCACCATCAGGAATCTCGTCAAGCTCGTCTTTGAAAGAAGGAAAGGCATCCTGGGAGCAAAACTCAGGACCAAATTGGTTTTGGCCTTTATCACGCTTTCTTTGCTCCCCACAATTGTGTTGTTCTTTGTCTCCGTGCAGTTCATTTCAACTTCTGTTGAGAACTGGTTTAATCTTCCTATTGAGAAGTCCCTTAGGAATTCTCTCGAAGTAGGCCAGGATTATTACAGTAGGATTATTGAAGAGATGCTCTCCTATGGGAATGATTTGAGCCGTTTGATTACCTATCAGGGCTATACCCTGCTCTCCAAGACAGAACCCGTTGAAAAACTCGTCAATGAAAAACGGGTGGAACACCGGCTTGCCTCGATTAAAGTGTTCTCCCAGAACCTGCAGTTGCGGGCGTCCTCCCAGGATGAGAAGTTGGATCTCAGCCCCTTTAAGGACCCTAGCGGGGACATCCTGAAAAAAGTTTATGAAACAGGGTCTGATAACCACGAAATTCAGTCCTCATCCTATGGCCAACTTGTCAGCGGCATCGTCCCCGTATTTTCAAGAACCGAAACCAAGGCTGTCGTGGGGATTCTGGTCCTGCAGAAGTTCATTCCTGGCGCCTTTGTCAACCGGCTGAACGCCATATCCAGCGGCTTGGAGGAGTTCAAGCAATTCAAGCTGCTCAAGAAACCGATCAAAATCGTCCACCTCATGACTCTTTCTATCGTAACCCTTCTCATCATCTTCTCAGCCCTTTGGTTCGGGTTCTTCCTCTCCAAAGGCATCACCGTTCCAATTCAGGAACTCGCTGAGGGTACCCACCGTGTCGCTTCGGGCGATTATGATTTCTCCATTGATTTGGAAGCGAAAGATGAAATCGGCATATTGGTCAATTCATTCAACCAGATGACCATGGACCTCAGGGAGAGCAAGAAGCAATTGGACAGCACCCACCAGGAGCTGCGAAAGAGCAATATAGAACTCGAACAGAGAAGGGTCTACATGGAGATCGTACTCGCCAATGTGGCGGCAGGCGTAGTGGCTGCAGATGCAGAGGGAAGGATATTCACGATCAATAAATCCGCGGCCAAGATGTTGAATGTCACAGCGGAGAACATCATCGGGAAACGGTATGATGAGGTTTTGAGCAAGGACTATGTGAAACTGGTGAATGAGCTCTTCCAGAACAAGGCTCTCCTCAGAAGAGGCTCCATGAAACGGCAGATCAGGCTTTTCCTCGAGGATAAGACCCTGTCCTTACTCGTCTCCCTTAACGTGCTTCGCGATGAGCGAGGGAAAGACATCGGTCTTGTGGCTGTTTTTGAAGATCTTACGGATATTGAAAAAGCACAGCGAATGGCAGCCTGGCGCGAGGTGGCGCGGCGCATTGCTCATGAAGTTAAAAACCCGCTGACGCCAATTCAACTGTCGGCTCAGAGATTGAAAAAACGATATGCATCGAAACTCGGCCGTGAAGACGAGCAAGTATTCGACGAATGTACCAATATGATCATTGACCAGGTTGAAGGTCTACGAAGGCTCGTCAACGAGTTCTCAAGCTATGCGCGCATGCCTGCCCCTAACCTCACCAGGAACAGTATCAAACAGATCATCGAAGAGTCGTTAAGCCTTTATAAAGAAACTCAGAAAGACGTCAACATCGTCTTTCATGACTCGCCCGATGTGCCTGAGATGAAAGTGGACGGAGAGCAATTAAAGAGAAGCATGATCAATCTGATGGACAACGCCATGGATGCTGTAGACGGAAAAGGGGAGATTTCTATCAATCTTTCCTACGATCCCGATCAGCAGACCGTGAGGATAGAAGTGGCCGACAATGGGAAGGGAATCCCTCCTGAGTACAAGCAGCGCGTTTTTGAGCCCTATTTCTCAACCAAAAAGCATGGGACAGGCCTGGGCCTTGCCATTGTGAGCAACATCATCAGTGATCACAGTGGCATCATCAGGGTTGAAGATGTGAAGCCAAGGGGGACCAAATTCGTTATAGAGCTTCCGGTAAAGGATTGATCAGTGCTTCTGTCACTTTATCATCTCGCCTGGACCCTGATAGCCATTCCCCTCCTGCCCTTTGCTGCCTTCTCCCGCAGGGATCGCCTTTGCCAAAGACTCGCCTTTCTTCATCTCCCCGAGCCTCCCCCGGGAAAAAGCGTATGGATTCATGCTCTATCGGTGGGCGAGGTGATCTCTGCACTTCCGCTGGTGCGGGCTCTGAAACAGGCTTACCCCTTTAAAGACATTGTCTTCACCGTCACCACCTCCCAGGGCATGGATATCGCCCGCAGGGAAGCGCAGGCAGAAGTCAAAACTCTCCTTCCCATGCCCTTGGATTTCTGGTGGTCCATTGACCGATTATCCAGATCTATCAACCCAGAGCTTTTTCTCATTGTTGAGACGGATCTCTGGCCAGGCCTGATGCATCACCTGAAACAGAGGGGCATCCATACCCTTCTCGTTAATGGCAGGATTTCTCCGCGCACCTTTCGCTCTTACAAAAGATGCCCTCCGATTGCAAGGATGATGTACCAAGACGTAGATCTCTGTTTCATGCAAACCCACTTGGATACAGAAAAACTTCTTCGAATCGGTGTTCCTCCCCATAAAGTCAAAACCATCGGAAACATCAAGTTTGACCGTGACTGGCTGACCATGGGTAGAGATGAATACGACCTCTGGCTTCGCAAGCTCCATCTGAGGGGAGAGGATCCCGTTTGGGTGGCGGGAAGTACTCACCAGGCAGAGGACGGGATCGTTCTTGATGTCTTCCAAAAGCTTCTTCCGCTTTTTCCGCGATTGCGCCTGGTCATCGCGCCCCGGAGATTGGAGGAGGCTGGCGAAATCCATCGCCTGGCCGAGGCGAAGGCGTTGAAGCCTGTCCTCAGAACAGACCTTGTCGACGCCGATGCCTCCTATGATGTCCTCATCCTGAACACCATGGGGGAACTGGGGAGGGTCTACGGAATCGCCACCGTTAGCTTTGTCGGCGGAAGCCTCGTTCCCCAGGGAGGGCATAATCCGCTCGAGCCTGCGAGCTTTGGCTGCCCTGTGCTATTCGGACCCTACACCCAGGATTTTGACCACATGTCCGAAATGTTGATTGAAGCCGGCGGTGGAAAGAGGGTGAAAGATGGACAAGAGCTTTTTGTCGTGATGAAGGAACTCCTCTCAGAGCGGGAGAAAGCGGAACAGATGGGCAAGAGGGCTAAAGCCTTCGTGGAAATGAACAGGGGCTCTCTGGCGAGAATCGTGGATCACCTCAGGGTCTATCTGGGCGAATAGCGCCTTTTTCAGCAACCTGATAATTACTTCCACAATCCTGATGTTCATTCGGTTCCCTTGAATTCAGCCAAAGGGCCTCTCTCAAATGCCAGTCAGTCCGCCTGCTTCTTTTAAATCGTTTCTGTCTGCTCTCAGCACAGCCCCCCGGTCTGCTGAGTCCACAAGTTTTGTGTAGATTTTCCCCAGGAAACCTTCCTTTATTCTCGGATCATGAGGCTCAACCGACTTCAATCTTTGCTGAATTTCCCTTTCGCTTAACAATAAATCAAGCTTATGTTTTGGAATGTCATAAGAAATAATGTCACCATCTCTCACAGCGGCTAAAGGACCGCTGTCTGCCGCCTCTGGTGACACGTGACCAATGGCAGGCCCTCTATTCCAACCGGAAAACCGCCCGTCAGTCACCAAAGCCACTGAATCATC
>JAHECH010000475.1 GCA_024641835.1 Deltaproteobacteria bacterium | reverse complement strand
ATAGGGCACCAAAAGAACCCTTTCTTGACGGAAGTTGGGTATCGGTTGCGCAAGGATCCCAACAGCAGGCTCTACACCCTGTGGCGCAGGACGGAGTCCCCTCCCTCGGAGCCTCTGGATGAAGGGGGCAGGGAGATCCCCATTTGCAGGATAGTCGAGACATTCAAGTTGGAATTCCTGTATGGGGATGAGCCGACAACCGAGCTTACGGATCAAATCCCGAGAGCCATCATCATCGATTTCACCTTAAACCTGGACGGAGAAAGAGGGAACTTCGTCACCATGGTGAGACCCATGATCTCCGCAGGAGGGCGAGGCAAAGAGGTGCCGAGCGCTGAGATCGCACCAAGGGGGAGTGCACGCTCTTGAAAAGCGACCGGCCCAACAAGAGAACACTCGGTAAAGAGGGAGTGGCCCTGATCACCACCCTGCTGGTCCTAGGCTTGCTGGTGGCAAGCGTGGTGGAGCTCAACCGGATCGCGATGACGGACATCGAAGTTTCAAGCCATTTCGGAGATGACGAGAAACTCCTCTATCTTGCGATTTCTGGAGTTAATGCAGCGAAAGAGCTTCTGCACCTAGACGGCTTATACACTCAGAATGATACCCTCCTCGAAGAATGGGCCAAGACCCGCGACTTTTCCGAATACGCCGGCCTCAACGTCGAGGGAGGAAAAATGGAAGTGGACATCACCGACGAAGACGGCAAGATTAATGTGAACAGTTTATTGGATGACAAGGGTCAGTTTGATCAAACCCAGAAAGGGATTCTTGAAAGGCTCCTCCGCCAGCCCCGGTTTGGGCTGACCGAAGAGGAGGTGAACACCATCATCTTCAGCCTGAAAGACTGGATGGATCAGGACGATGAGATCAGCGGCATCTACGGAGCCGAGAATTCTTTCTACCGTGAAAGGGGATATCATTGCAAAAACGGGCCACTGGATACGATCGAAGAGATGCTTCTTGTACGCGGGGTCACGGAGGAGATCTTCTACGGGAATTCCAAGCGGGATGGAATCGGCAACTATCTCACGGTCCATGGGAGTGGTAAGATCAATATCAACACCGCTCCCCTCCCGGTGCTGATGGCCCTTTCCCAGGACATGTCAGAGGATGTGGCCATGCAGATGGATTCCTATCGAAGGGATGGATCCAAAGAGGCGGACCTCACGAGCGTCCTGTGGTACAAAAAAATATGGCCTTATGGAGACCCCCTTCCTGAAGCCTATCTGACCACCTCCTCTGATTCTTTTTCGATTCACTTGAAAGCGGCACTCAGGGAAAGCGTCAAAGACGTTCGAGCTGTCGTATCGAGGTCTAAGAGCCAGGCAGACATTGTCTACTGGCAGGAAATGTAATCATGAACGGGTCACTCATCGCTTTAAACATCACGTCGGAAGACCTCAAGTATGCTGAGATCAGCTCGGCCGGGGGACAGATCGCTCTCCGGGCATCTCATCGTATGCTTTTTGCTCACGATGACAGAGAGGCGCCTGGTCTTATCCGGAAGGTCATTCAGGACAAGAAACCCCTGACCAGCAGAGCCCTCCTGGTCATCAGCAGCAGGGACATTACATACAGGGAATTCTCATTTCCCTTTTCATCCCCCAAGAAGGTGGGCAGTGCCATCCGGTTTGAAATCTCATCAGAGTACCCGCCGGAGGATTTCATTATCGATTACGTGGAAAGCATTCCCCGGGAACCCGGCAAAAAGGCCTTTCTTGCCGGGGTGGCCAAGAGGGAGATCGTGCGAAAGCGAATCCAGGCCGCTGAGGAAGCCGGGCTTCAGATCATAGGCATCACTTCAGACCTCTCCACCCTTGGGAATTACTTCATGGATGAGACGGAAGCGCTGATCATGGACACAGGACAAAGCCACACCCTTTTCTCGCTCTTTCTCCACGGTGTGCCTTTGTTTGTGAGAGACATCCCCATCGGCACAAGTCAAATCCGCGGGGAGCTGAAAAAGTCCGAAGACAGGACCCTCAGATCTCTGATCGGTGAAATCAAACGGACCGTCCTCTCCTTTAATACAAAGGCGGGCCAGACCCTGAAGAAAGTGCACATCTCAGGCAATATCCTCCTCGAACCGATCGTCTATGAGGCCTTGAAGAAAAGCTCGGACATTGAATTTTTGGAAGAGAAGCCCGAGGCTTCGGGAATTCAGACAGGTGAACTGAACCATCCTGTGAATGCCTTCGCTTCACTTCTGGGCGCTGCGTGGTGGAAGAGAGGAAAATCATTCAACTTCTTCAAAGAGGAATTTGCACAATCAGTACCCGGCGCCATGGGAACGACATATTTCAAATGGGCCACCCTTCTGGCCGCAGCCGTTTTCTTCGCGTTCTTTTCCTCCTCTTTATTCAGCCTCTTCGCCCTTGAGAAGAGAGAGGCCTTTTTGACCAGGGAAGTCCGAAAGACGTATACGGAAGCTTTTCCCGACTCGAGAAAAATCGTTGATGAGGTGAAACAGGCCAGGAACGCTTTGAATGCTCGCCTCTCAGATTTGGGCGGCAGCAATCCCTCCATGAAGACTTCTTTTCTGGATATTCTGGAAACCCTGAGCCGCACCATTCCAGGGCAGACAAAATTCGAAATCATGAATCTCTTCTGGGAAAAAGGGAAGGTCGAGATCGGGGGCAGAACAGATTCATTCAAATCGGTGAATGCTATCCAAGAAATGCTCACCAAAGCAGGGCATTTCACAGACGTCACGATCAGTAACGCCAAGAGCAGAGACGATGGACAGGTGGTGGAATTTACGCTCACTATCCGCTTTGAAGGATAGATACTATTCCCTGAACTCACGGGAGCAGTGGACCCTTAAACTGGGCGCCCTGGCGGTACTCTGCTTCATCGCCATCTACTTTATCCTCCTTCCAATGGAAGGCAGGGCTAAACGCCTGGAATCAACAATCCGGACCAAGGAAAGAGATCTTTTTGAACTGAAAACGATTGTGGCGCAGTACAAGCGCCTACCGAAGCCAGGCACCGTGAAAGGCAAGGGAGAGGAACCCTTCAGTCTTTTTTCCACCCTGGAGAAACAGGCGACAAAGAGCGGACTCATGCCCAAGATTGAGTACATGAGGCCGGGAGGCCTTCAGTTGGACACGACTCGAGAAGAGAAATGGGTGGAACTCAAATTGAACCGTGTCACTCTGAAGGAGATGACGGCGATTCTCTATAGCCTGGAGTCTATTGGGAAGGGTGTCTACATTAAAAGACTTTCTGTGCGAAAAGAGGGGGAGTACCTGACGCTCATCCTTCAGCCTGCTGTAATAGAGGCCAGACAATCCGGCCAAAAGGCTGGGGGATGATCTTAACTTTGCTGAGAGGGGTATTGTCCCTGGAAGAAAATGGCTCATGGGTCCAAGTAAGAGAAAGTGGATGACGATATGCCTTACCGCCTATGCTATGGTCCTCTTTACGGCGATGACCCTATACAGGCTCCCCACCAAAAAACTCATTCAGGAGGGGCTGCTTCAGCTGACCGATGGACAGGTAATCATGACCGTGGGGAGCATCTCTCCCTCTTTTCCTCTCGGCTACAGATTGGACAACGTCGAATACCGTACCGTTTTAGGTGGCGAATTCGCAAAGGATCGAATAAAATTATTGTATATCTCACCGGAATACCTGAACCTCATGATGGGTTATTTTCCTCTGGTGATGAAGGGCGTTCTGCCGCGGGGAAGCCTTGAGATCAGAACCGGTGTCTCCATGTGGAAGGGGTCTAAGGATAGCTATGTGAGCTTGAAAACTTCCGGGGTTTACCTGGAAGACTTCAACGTCCTCAGGCTTTTCTCGGGCAGGAGCCTGAAAGGCAAGGTCAAGGCTGAGGTGAATTTGAGGGGGAACATGCAGGATCTTAAAATTGACGGAGATGGGCATATCCTCTTACAGGATGGTGCTTTGGAATCCCGCCTGGGTCAACTGGGCGTAAACGATATCCCTTTCAAGTCATGGAACATGTTGTTTTCCATCAAGGAGGGAGTGGTCTCTATTAAGAAAAGTGAAATGGTTGGACCTGTTTTTTCAGGCACCTTCTTTGGCGAGATGAAACTGAAAAAACCCCTTTCGAGGACACTCCTGGAACTAACTGCCAGGATAAAGCCTGGGCCCGATCTGGCTGCCAATAAGCAGGCAGGGAGTTTCATGGCCGCCCTGAGCGCAGGAAGGGAGTTTCTGGTCATCAAGTTAGGGGGGACGCTTCAGCAGCCCTCTGTTTCGTGGGGAAATTGACAGGCATGGAAATGACGGCAAGCCCGACTTTCGAGAAATCTAAATACCTCTTCTACCTGATCCTGATCAGTATCGGGGTTTATTTCCTGAGCTCCCTGTTTGTATTTTACACACGGTTAAAGCTGGCCGATCAGTCCCCGTCCAGCGCTGCAGAGATGAATCTGCCGGAGCGGATCTCTGCACAAAAGCCACCT
>JAHECH010000474.1 GCA_024641835.1 Deltaproteobacteria bacterium | reverse complement strand
ATAGGCGATGGAGGCCGGGAAGAAAATCACGAAAAAGACAAGAAAGTTCCATGGAAAATTAGCCTTTGCTGCAACTACGATCAACATGATAATGGCGGAAGGGAGGAATGCGATCGTCACGCCGAAAAGGATCATTCTAGCTCGCTGCCGAGCCAGGACGCTGAGCGCCTTATAGGTACTGTGAATCATAAGAGCGACCAAACTCACTACACAAAAGACAGCGAAAACTCTATTGCAACGGGCTATCCCTTCATACGTGGGTATCCACCATGCCGATAGTTTAGAATGCAAAACACTTTTAAAACTAAAAAGATAGATTTGATAGGCTAGGTTGAGAATGAAAGGTGGGACGTATATCAGATATTCAATTCGCGGAAATCGGTTCAAGAACTGTTTTCTTTCAGGGAAAACCAGACCCAGGTGGACAAAGGTAGCGGGATAGAAGCACAAAATCAGGTAATGAAAGTGAACGGTATAGTAGGCGGTGATGGTTTCAAAACCCGTGACCATGTATCCGCCCAAACAAAAGCATAAGATAAGAAAAACCCAACTGGCAGTGGTATTGGGTTTGAGCACATAGACAATGAATCCAAGAATGTAAAGAGCAAAGCCTCCAAAAAAGGGGATGCAGAACACAAGGAAGAAGTCCCAAAGGCTGAAAGGGGTCACCGGGATGGTGGTTTCCCAAATCCTGCCCTTGGTTTCGATGACGTATTGAATCGCAGATCCACGTTCCTTGGCTTCTGCGATACGAACCACGTCCCTCCCTTTCCAGATCGGTTGACCATTGGCTGAAACAATCCTGTCCAGGAATCTCAGCCCCGCCCTACTCCCCTGCCATTCCGGGTTGCCCATGGAACCAACATACGGGAAATCGTAGGGCAAGAACCCGGCGAAAGGCTTTTCGATCCACGGCACGGCACTGACAAAGCAATAAACCGTCAAAAAGAGCATGACCGCGGTGAGGAGGTAGAAAACGGCTGTTGGTAGATTTAGACGGCCTTTCATGCCCTATCAGCCTTCGGCTATTGAACTCTGACCCCCACACCTGCCGGAGTCAACAAGCCTATCTTTACCCAAGCAGCTTCTAAAATCAAGGGAGAATGACCAGCGTTCTCCCACAGAAAATGTAGCTCCTTCGAGAAAAAGAGCACTCCCCTCTTGCCCCAGATCTTGAGTGTTCCAGCTCCGGATTCAGATCAGCCGTCCCCTTGCCCGTCCTGGTTAGGGTGTAGATCTGATCTGAACGTCAAATGAAGCGACGTTCCCTTCGATCTTGAAGTTCTTCACCTTCGTGATAACAGGTGTCCCTGTTATCCCCATGGATGTTAAATCCACCCCTGTGAGAACCAAATAGAGTGGGCTTTTTTCCGTCGTAGGGCATGTGAGCCAGGACATGGAGACCGCCGCCGTTTCCACATTGCAATCCACAACGCACTTCACTCTTAATGTCGCCCACTTGGCAGCGCAATCAATGACCACGGTGCCCCAGAGCTCCGGCCCTGATATGCCGCCCGTCGGAGGCTGCCCTCCTTCCGCCCCTGCCCACACCTTTCCGGCGGGCATGGAAATCATGAACAGGGATGCCACTGCAACCGCAATGAAGATGTTTTTGATGTTCATACTTTTTCCTCCTTGGCTTTTAAATCCTTAGAACATTTCTAACCTGAACACTTATAGCTTATTGGCTTATCTTCGCCCCCCCCAATAAAGCAAAGAGGAGGCCCAACCTAATCTCTTTCAAAACGCGCTCTCAAGACTCACCTTCGCACCTACTCCCACGATGACTCCCTGGCCAATGAAGCTTCCAGTCATATCAGACTTTGCATTGATCCACAGGGTGCCGTTCGGCACCACGATATTGGCCTTGACCACGTTTACCTGCCCGATCTCCGCTGCCTTGGGATGGGATAACAAGTCCAGGGTATGTCCATTCGTTCCTCCGATGTAGAAAACCACATCTTTTGCCGTAAGTGCTGAACCCTGCAATGGCCCCATGTAGGCGTTGTTCCCCGGGTACATGCGCTCCTTGATGCGAATTTCCGTGGGAGCGAGGCAGATCAGAGAGGCTTTGTTACCGATATTGAGGCTCTTGAAATGGTATATTCCTCCTGTGAGACGGAGCGTTGCTTTGTTTCCGATGTCGATATCCCCGTACATTCCGGGATCAAGGGTCTTGACCTTGTTGTTTTTCACTGAGACAAGAGTCTTGCCCGGTGTGATTTCCGGAAGAGACGGGAAGCTCACAGGAAGAGGTAGACTCAATGGTGTAACCGACTCACCCCTGATCGTGCCCCTATTCTGAAGCTCATTGTAGTAGACATCGTACACAGATGCATGCCTTGAGATTTTGATGCTGTCTCCAATAATCTTGACACCATCTTCAGTTCGAGCACCTACTCCCACGGAGATCTCCACTCCCGAATCGAGCCAAAGTCCCCGAGTTGCGTTCAGAACACCAATATTTCCACTTTTGACAATCGCTTTGGCCGTCAACCACACGCTGCTTGAACCAAGAACAGAGAACTTCGGCAGAGACGCGAAATCAGAAAAGAAAATCTCCCTTGTGATGGTACTGCTGCAACCGGATCCCCATTCCTGCGCACCCTCTTCAAAGGTGGCCGCCCTGTAAGCATTCTGCTGATAAGCGATCGCTGTGTAGGCACCCTTGGACCGGCAAGAAATTCCTGCCCCCCAGATTGCCAGCCCCTCAGGATTCGTGGTCCCGCTCAGAACAGGGAGCCCGTTCGCCCAGGCATCTTTGAGCCCGGAAACCGGAATGCTTCCTTGAAAAACCTTAACCGGAACCTGGCTCAAGCCTATTGCGGGCGCTGAGCTCTTGTCCAGCACCCGCACCTGAAGCTGTGCGCCAGAACCAGGGGAGATATAAAGACTGAGGCGGTTCGATTTGAGCACGCCCTGACACTGCTCCGGCTCACCTTCAATCCCTAGCAAACCAAGACCAGAGTCCTGGACAGTCGTCCCAAAACGCAGAAAAGGCTGCTGGGCTTCGACGCTGTACCAGCCAGGGTTGGTTTTCATCATGGGAAAGAGATCTGTCAGGTCATTGACGGTCACGGTCCTCGCCCAGTCTGCTGGAAGAGCCTCAGCAGGGATGGCGGCACGGCCGTTCAGAAAAAAAGGCGGTGGCATGTCCAGTGCTTTTGTTGCCTGAGTCAATTTATACACTTTTCCGGAAGGATCCGTCAGGATAAGGGACTGGTAAAAATCCACCTGCGAAAACCCCCGCTCGGTTTTCAAAGTGAACCCGGTAACATTCTTGATCACCAGGATCACCTTGACCGGGGAACCCAGATCATACTGTGGCCCTTCTCCCTGAGGAAGGTAAAGGCCCAGGCTCAATCCACAAATCTCTTCTGCCTGCGAATTTCCTGGGTAAAAAAGGTGTGCCCCCAGCATCAGAACGGCGAAGAGCCACAAAAACGTCTTTCTGCGGTCATCAAAGTATTTCCTCATGAAGCCACCTCAATAATCCTGCTTTCCCCTCTAGCTTCTATCTCTTTATGTTGTGCACCCTCAACAGGGCCCGATACCCATCACTCAGATAATCTTGCCTCTTCCAATCAACGGACCACTGGTACATAACGCACTTTGGGTCAGACGAATGGGAAGGCCCTGCTAGAGCATGACAAACCTCATGGGTGATGGTGTGCTTGAGAACCTGCTTTAAGTCGTATTCATCCGCAGGATTAACCTTAGCGGGGTCTGTTGCCACCGGAAGTTCCACTAAGCCGTTATGATTAATATCGAAGGGACTCAAACTGTCGGGATTAGCCCAGGTCGATTCATCTGTTGTTCGATAGTCCCCGTCCCAGATACCGTTCGCGCCGTCACCCATGACGCCATCCACAGGGCTAAGATTGTCCTCCTGGTCTTCCACCTGGCTCAGAGGTTCAAGCATGCCATTCGGATTGGGAGGATCAGGAGGATTCTTGTTCTGGTTGGGCCACCCGCTTACAGTCCATGTCGTCCCATCGACGTAGGGTTTGTCTTCAATGTAATAGTTGAGGGGTTTCTCCAATGCCACCGCCAGCCCATACATGGATGGCTGCTCCTCTGTGGAGTTGGTGGAACTGTATCCCTTGGTGGTCCATGACCAGTGTCTTGCGCCCTTGGGAAAAAGTTCCCCGCCCGGTTTACTTGCTCCCTGGAACCAGATGTGCCCGTCTTCCCACGATAGTGCACCCAGCGATACTGCATCAAGACTCACAATGAGCACGTTGATATGGGGAACAGGCATTCGAATGGTGTAGTTCCCGCCGTTGCCGGAGCCGGGGTACGGTAAGTCAAGATAGAGTTTTGTCGCATCAACCCAGTACCCGACGGGTGTCCATGCCCCGGCGCTGTCCGCATCGAGCTTGAACTCCCATTCATGGCGCGGCCAACTCTTCACCCAAACTGTCCCACTTCCTGATA
>JAHECH010000473.1 GCA_024641835.1 Deltaproteobacteria bacterium | reverse complement strand
AAGAGAGGACAAGGATGGAACCAAGCGCGTCCGGGTAACCAGTTACGAGGTGGTGGAAGATAAAGAGGAGGAATACAACGAAAATGAAGACTACGACTACGACGATGATGACGAAAAATGATTCTCGGTCATGAACAGAGTTCGATCGGGAAATTCTTTAAACCGACCGCGAATTCTTCCTTAAGCGCCAGCTTTGACCCACAGCCCAGACAGTAAGAGGATGGGCCCACGCGCGCTCAAGTGGCTATACGCCAGGCGAGAGGGGTTGGCCAGCCGCAACCTCTTGCTTCCTTTTTATTGTTGACCCTTCTGCTTAAATTTGATAGGATTATTAACATGTTATCAAAAGTTGAAGATGACGGCTTGACCTGAAGTGAACCATCTGTGATCTAATTCCTCGTTCTCACTCCGGAAAAAGGCCGATAAGGGAAACCGTTAAGTAGCGCAGGGGGAAGCAGAATTGGTCGGCACCACCGAAAGACGGAAAAGCCCTCGGAAAGAAGTGAGTTGGGCGATCAATATCATCGCTGATTACGGCACGGTGGAAGGGGAAATAAAGAATATCTCGTCGGAAGGAGTTCTGATTTTCTGTGAAGAGCCCCTTCGCTTGAATGAGACCTATCGCATGTCCGTATTGCCCCCAGAGGGAAAGGCCATTGGCTTTCTTGGAAAAATCGTCTGGGCTGACGCCTACTGCATTGACGAAGACAATACAGCTTTCGGTATGGGAGTCTGCCTGATTGAGATTTCTGAGGAGGCGAGAAAATATCTGGGCAAACTCTTATCGGGGCTTCCGTGAAGGTGAGCCGTTTTGAAAGAAGCTTGGGGTCCTGTTGACAGGCCCCGCGGCGGGGCAAGGATCAAGAACATCCATTACCTATGAGCTCCGACGACGCCTTTACAGAGCTATAGGGCTTACATGGCTGGTGCTGAAGCTACAAGAAGATCTGAACCGAGAAAAATCGTTGACGAGTATTACAGTGTGGAGTTCTCGGTAAGCGGAGCAGAACTCAGTTATCAGTTCAGAATCTGGAATGTGTCAACGCGCGGTGTGTGCCTGGTTGTGAGACCGGATTCTGACCTCTTGAGGCATCTCAAAGTCGGTGACATGATTCACATGAAATACTACAAGGCCGACGCGTCCAAACCGAGTGAATTCATGTGGACGCAAATCAAGCACATCACCAAGGATGAAGCAGGGAAGTTCAAAAATCATTACTTGGTCGGTTTATCTGTTTCAGAGACCTGATCCCCCGCCAAGTTGCCCCTCTCTCGCGAAACAGTCTGCAGTTCACCCAAAGCGTTGACCGGATCCCCACCCCTTTCAGTCGGTTGTCATGTGCTTGGACCGACTCAGCAGGTCTTTAAGGCGTTCCATGTAGACGAAGAAAACGGGTGTGATAAAGAGGGTCAGAAATTGGCTGAACAATAACCCGCCCACAACTGCCAAGCCCAGAGGCTGGCGAGACTCCCCTCCTGCACCATAGCCAAGAGCAATAGGCAGGGTACCCACAAGGGCGGCCATTGTGGTCATCATGATCGGCCGGAAGCGGATGAGGCAAGCCTCATAAATGGCGTCGACGGCTGACTTATCACCGCTTTTCCTAGCCTCCAGGGCAAAGTCAATCATCATGATACCGTTTTTCTTGACCAGCCCAACGAGCATCACGATTCCCACAAACGCATAGATGTTGAGATCGCTCCCGAAAACCATCAGAGTCACGAGGGCTCCGAACCCGGCGAAAGGTAGCGCTGAAAGGATGGTGATGGGGTGAATGAAACTCTCATAAAGAATACCGAGGACAATGTAGATCACCACGATCGCCATCAAAAGCAAGAGCCCCATACCTCTAAGGGAATCCTGAAAAGCCTGGGCAGTGCCCTGGAAGCTGGTGCTGATGGTTGGCGGCAGGGTTGCTCTAGCCGTCCTTTCTACCGCAGCCACGGCAGCTCCCAGGGAGGCGCCGGGCTTCAGGTTGAAGGAAATGGTCGCCGCTGGCAGTTGGCCAAGGTGGTTGACTGCCGCGGGGCCGACGCTTGTGCTGAGTTTGGTAAATGAATCCAGCGGAACCAACTGGCCGCTGGCTGACCTGACGTGGAGCAAGGAGAGTGCTGCCGGTTCGAGCTGGTACTCGGGTTTGACTTCCATGATGACCGCGTAGTCGTTGTTTGGTGCAAAGATGGTGGATATCTGCCTGGAGCCATAAGCGGTATACAGGGCGTCCTCGAGCTGTTCCGCGCTCAGCCCCAACATAGCCGCTTTGTCGCGATCGATCTCAACGGTCACCTGGGGAGTCTTGATTTCCAGGTCCGTCGTCACATCCAGAAGACCGGGCAAGGCCTTGATCTTTTCCTCCAATCTGGGCGCATAATTGTAGAGTTCCTGCAAGTCAGCGGTTTGAAGGGTGTACTGGTAAAGGCTTTTGCTCATCAACCCCCCGATCCTGAGAGTGGGCGGATTCTGAAGATAGACCCGGATCCCCGGAACCTGCGCCAACTTTGGCCTGAGTTCGCTGATCACCCCGTCCACCCTGAGTTTCCTCTCGGCCGTTGGTTTGAGGCGGACGAACAAGGAGCCGGCATTGCCCCTGCCAAAGGGACCTCGAGCCCCTGCATTGGACATGAATGCGTCCACATTGGGATCAGCCTTCACAATACTCGCCACAGCCTTCTGGTGCTCCACCATGGAGTCAAAAGATATTCCTTCAGCTGCCTCAGTCGTCATAAGCATCTGCGAGGTATCTTCAGAGGGAATAAAGCCTTTGGGCAGAATTCGGAAAAGATAAAGCGTGGCCACAAGCACAAAGGCTGTGAAGAAGAGTGTGATCAGACGGTGCCTGAGGAACACCCTGAGTCCCGCTCCATAGGCTCTGATCATCCATTGAAAGACCTTCTCAGAGACGGAATAGAAGCGCCCTTTGTCTTCACGCGATTCTAATCTGATGAATCGGCTGCAGAGCATTGGCGTAAGGGTCAGGGCAATGAAACCGGAAATGAGCACAGCCAAACCTATGGTAACAGCAAATTCTCTGAAAAGGCGGCCGATGATACCACCCATAAAAAGAACAGGGATGAAAACAGCGGCAAGGGATAGGGTCATGGAAACGATGGTGAATCCGATTTCCTTGGATCCTTCCAGAGCCGCCTCGAAAGCACCCTCTCCCATTTCCACATGCCTTACAATGTTCTCGAGCATGACAATGGCATCGTCCACTACGAATCCCAAAGCGAGAATCAAGGCCATAAGGGAAAGGTTGTCCAGATTATAGCCGAGGAGATACATGATGCCGAAGGTGCCGATGATGGACAAAGGCATAGCCACCGAGGGGATTAATGTCGCGGAGATCTTGCGCAAAAACAGAAAGATCACCAACACCACGAGACACAAGGCAAAGAGGAGTGTGAACTTCACATCCCTTACCGAATTCCGAATGGATTCAGAGCGGTCGAAGAGGATGTGGAGAGAGACTGAAGCAGGGAGTTGGTTTTGAAACTTGGGAAGGAGTCTCTTGACGGCATCCGCCACCTCCACGGTGTTGGTGCCCGGCTGGCGTTGGACTGCCAGAATGATGGCTCGCTGGTCAATATACCAGGCCGCTGCTTTATCGACCTCCACACCGTCAACGGCTGTGCCCACATCCTGGAGGCGTACAGGGTTGCCGTCCCGAAATGAAACGATAATAGGGTTGAAGTCCTTTGCTTCATTGAGCTGCCCCGTAGATTCCACGGTAAAAGCGCGATAGCGACCATAGAGGATGCCTGTGGGCAAGTTGGAGTTGGCCATACGGACTGCACGGGCGACTTCATCAATACCCAGGCCGCGGCTTTTCATCGCATTGGGATCAACCTGAATACGGACAGCGTATTTCTGGGAGCCGTAGACCTGGACCTGAGCGACGCCGCTGACGGTTGAGATTTGCTGGGCAAGTAGGGTCTCCCCATATTCGTTGAGTGCATAAAGAGGAAGGGTAGGCGAGGTGAAAGCCAGGTACAGGATAGGCATGTCGGCCGGGTTGACCTTGCGGTAAGAAGGGGGATAAGGCATATCCGAGGGCAGCCTTGAAGCCGTTCGGGCGATGGCCGCTTGCACATCCTGGGCGGCCGCATCCAGGTTTCGCTCCAGGTCAAATTGGATAGTGATCTGGGTCACACCAAGAGAACTGGCAGATGTCATCGCATCGACGCCGGCGATGGTGGAGAACTGCCGTTCCAGGGGAGTTGCAACCGATGCAGCCATGGTCTCGGGGCTGGCTCCGGGCAAACTGGCACTCACGAAGATGGTGGGGAAATCCACATTGGGAAGATCGCTCACCGGCAGGCGGCGGTAGCCCATGAGGCCGAAGATGATAACGCTCAACATGACCAGGGTGGTCATGACCGGTCGTCGAATAAAGAGGGCGGCAATGTTAATCGCTTGAGGCCCTCTTTCTGATTGGAGTTCTGAC
>JAHECH010000472.1 GCA_024641835.1 Deltaproteobacteria bacterium | reverse complement strand
AAACACTTTTGGACATTTCCAAGAAGTTGCCGATAAAGACCGTAATCGCAGGAGAGCCTTGTGACACTCTATAGCGTGATTTTTTATGTTGTTGCCGCTGTGATCGTGGGAGCGACCGCATCGGCCATTACCCGGCGCAATCCGATCCACGCCGTGGTCTATCTGGTCGTTTCGTTCCTTGGTAGCGGGGTCCTCTTTTTCCTCCTGGGTGCACCTTTCCTCGCCGCCTTGCAGATCATCATCTACGCAGGGGCGATCATGGTGCTCTTCCTCTTCGTAGTCATGATGTTCCGGATCGAAAAGATTGAACCCCTGGGATACCCTTTCCGGCAGTGGGGACCTGCTCTCCTTTGCGGAGTCCTTTTCTTTTCCGTGTTGACCCTGGTTGCTTTTCGGGACCCTGGGGGCCGGGCGGCTCTTGAGATGGCCATGGTGTCGCCGGGAGATTTTGGCCGATTTGTTTTTGAAAGATACTGGCTTGCCATCGAAATGATCTCTTTGCTCCTCTTTCTCGGCCTGCTTGCCGCGATTCATCTAGGCAAAGTGAAGCGAGAAACGAGAAACCCGGAGGAGGATTGATGCTCGTCCCTTATAGTCACGTCCTGACTCTGGCAGCATTCATTTTTCTTCTTGGCCTCGTGTGTGTGGTGGCCCGCCGCAACCTCATTATGACGCTTATCGGCATCGAGGTCATGATGAACGGAGCAGCGATCGCATTTATCGCATCAGGATTGCGCTGGCACCTGCTGGAGGGCCAGGCTTTCGTCCTCTTTATCATCGGTGTAGCGGCAACCGAGGTCTCGGTAGGGCTCGCCATGATCGTGGGGGCCTATCGCCGGGGCGGTTCTGCAGATGCAGACACCTACAACATCTTGAAATGGTAGGGTGAGCCGACCCATGGTCTTTTCTTTTTTTCATGACTGGACGTTTGTAGCAGCGGTTTTGGCCGTGCTCCCCCCTTTTCTTTCTTTTCTGACGATTGTGGTGTTCGCAAGGCCCTGGCCCAGGCTATCCGCGGGCCTCTCCATCGCTGCCATAAGCCTCTCCTTGGTCAGCGCAGTCTCCCTTTTGCTTTTGCAATGGATGAGGGGGCCGGTAACGTATATGGGGACCTGGCTTGTCTCGAGCAATATTCGCATCCCTTTCGGTTTTCTCCTCGATCCCACGGCTCTCCTCATGCTCACCATCGTCGCGGTGATCGCGCTCCTGGTGCAGGTCTACTCTCTGGGTTACATGGAGGGTGATCCCGGGTTCAGCCGGTACTATGCGTTTCAGTCCCTCTTCGCAGGGGCGATGCTCTCCTTAAGCATCTCTTCATCCATGGTACAGCTCTATGTCTTCTGGGAGCTCGTGGGTTTGTCATCCTACCTCCTTATCGGGTTCTGGTATGAAAAATTCAGTGCCACCGAGGCAGGCAAGAAAGCCTCTGTGATGACGCGCCTCGGCGACATCTGCCTGTTTCTTGGAATCCTGCTGGTGCTTTTGAATTTCGGGAACCTGAATATCCAGGACCTGAACAGCCCGAGAGTCGCGGAACGGATGTCCCCCACTCTCATCACTTTCTGTGCTCTTCTCATATTCGGAGGTATTGTAGGCAAAAGCGCCCAGTTTCCTCTCCTCACATGGCTCCCTGATGCCATGGAAGGGCCGACTCCTGTCAGCGCCCTGCTGCATTCAGCCACCATGGTGGCGGCAGGCGCTTTTCTCTTTGCGCGTCTCTTTCCCTTCATGAGCCAGTCAGCAGCAGCGATGACGGTCTTCCTGAGCATCGGCGGAATCACCATGGTCCTCGCCTCCACCATGGCCATCGTGGAGCGGGACCTCAAAAAAGTCTGGGCCTTCTCCACGGTCAGCCAGCTGGGTTACATGATCATGGGTCTCGGGGCCGGGAGCTATTTTGCTGGATTCTTTCATCTCTCCACCCATGCGGCATTCAAAGCTCTTCTTTTTCTCTGTTCAGGGGTATGGATTCACTACTATGAAACCAATGACATGTTTGAAATTGCTGCCAGGAACGGGCGCCGGTTCAAAATCCCCATGACGTGCATGGTTCTCGCTGCTGCAAGCCTCTCAGGGGTGCCGCCTCTTTCCGGGTTTTTCAGCAAGGAAACAATCCTTGATGCACTTGCGAGCGGCCACAACCCGGCCTGGCTCCTCCTTGGACTCGCGGGCGCTTTCTTGACCCCCTATTACGCGTTCCGGGCAGTTTTTATCATCCTATTTCCTAAAAAGATCGGAAAGGACGAATCCGTGGGTCAGAACTCTCCCGTTCCATCAGGGCCGATGGCTGAGCGCAGCAGGGGAATTTACTGGGCCATGGCGGCTCCCCTTCTCATCCTGGCGTGTATTGTCCTGGTTCTCGGATTTTTCAAGATCCCCCTGGAGGAGTTCTTGACCGTCCAGCCGATCCCGCCCGGCGGTCACGAGTGGCTCTTTTATGTTTCTATGGCGTTTGTGCTGTCCGGTTTGGGTTTGGCCTGGGTTGAGTTCGGGCGAAGAGGCGCCGGCCAGGTCGGTTTTTTTGAAAGGATAGCGCCGTTAAGAGCCTTGTTTGCAGAACGATGGTATCTGGACCATTTTTACAGACTTGTCTTGAAGCTTGTCGTCTATAAGACCTTTGCCAATATAACGACGCGAAATGATCGGCAGGTGATCGATGGCAGCATCGATGCTTTGTGTTCATCCACGGTGGAGACGGGCGGGATTCTCTCTCGGCTTCAGTCGGGTTTGGTGCGGTACAACTTCCTCGTCATGTTCGTCACTTTGGCCTTATTAGCCCTCTGGGGCTATTTCTTGTAGAGGAGAGCCTCACAGGGTCTCTGCGATAGGATTGAAGATGATCAGATTCCCCATTCTCTCGGTGATCCTTCTGAGTTGCGCAGCCGGTCTTCTCGTCATCCTCTTTATTCCCGCTGACCGGAAGCGCCTCATCAGGTGGGTGGCCGCCGTCTCCTCCGGCACCACCCTCATTCTCTCCGCGATCCCGTTCTTCGCTTATGACAGGGCGCTGGGGGGACTCCAGTTCGTCGAAAAAGTCCTCTGGGTTCCATCGTTGGGCATCCACTACTTCAACGGCGCGGACGGCTTCAATCTTCCTCTGATTCTTTTGACCGGTATCGTCCATTTTACGGGCGTTCTCACCATGTGGGAGCTGGAGCGCCGGGTAAAGGAGTTCTTCGCCTTTTTCTTCCTCCTCGTCACGGGCGTCTTGGGCTTCTTTATGAGCATGGACCTCTTTTTTCTCTTTGTCTGGTATGACGTTTCCCTGTTCCCCATGTATCCTCTCATCGCCATTTGGGGACATACCCGGAAAGAGTATGGGGCGATGAAGCTGTTTCTTTATCTCCTGGCGGGAAGCGCCCTGATTCTGCCCGTGATCATCTACCTCTTTGTCGGGTCCGGACTCAACACCTTCGACCTTTTCGCTCTCGCACAGGCAAAGGCCTTCACTCCTTTTCAGCAGAAATTCGCCTTCCTCTTTCTTTACCTCGGGTTCGGCATTCTCGCAGGCGTCTGGCCCTTTCATACCTGGTCGCCCGTGGGTCATGTCGCTGCTCCCAACGCAGTGAGCATGCTCCATGCAGGGGTGCTCATGAAGCTCGGCGCTTACGGCATCCTGCGTCTGGCCATTTTCCTATGCCCCGAGGGCTGGCAGTACTGGTCTCAAGCCATGGCTGTCCTTGCTACGGTCGGAATTATCTACGGCGTCCTGGTGGGGCTCACCCAGACGGATCTCAAGTATGTCATAGCCTATTCGAGCGTCTCCCACATGGGGATCGTCGGGCTCGGCCTGTCCACCGTCACAGTGGACGGGCTCAACGGCGCCGTGTTCCAGATGTTCGCCCATGGTGTCATGACCGCCCTCCTCTTTTCATCGGTGGGCTATATCTATGACAAGACGGATACGAAGATGATCCCCGAGCTGGGTGGGATGAGCAGGATCATGCCTGTCGCTTCCGGCTATTTCATTTTCGGGGCCTTGGCCGGGATGGGTGTTCCAGGGCTCGCCAATTTCTGGGCTGAACTCGTCGTCTTCATCTCTTCCCTGAAGGTTTATCCTGTCATGGGTGCTCTGGCGATCTCAGCTCTCGTGCTGAGCGCCCTTTTCATGCTCCGGGTGGTGCAGAAGACCTTTTATGGCGTGAAGAATGAGCGTTTTGCCCACTTGCCCGATGTCTCACTCTCTCTCGGCATTCCCAGGATGGTGCTCGTGGCGGTCATTCTTCTCTTCGGCCTGTTTCCCTCTCTTATGCTCGACACGGTTCAGACTGCGTCTGCAGCCCTGATCAAGGGATTGGTGCCATGAACTGGATCCTCTTTGCCCCTGAGCTCTATCTCTTCCTGATGACGGCTGTGTTCTTTGGGATCTCCATGCTTGCAAGGCCTCATCCCAGGCGGGATTTTCTTGCGGCCCTGTGGATGGCCGCTCTGGGCGTGATCATCACGATC
>JAHECH010000471.1 GCA_024641835.1 Deltaproteobacteria bacterium | reverse complement strand
ATTTCCATGTTTGGCCTTGCATGGCTATTCCCGGGAAGCCCTCCGCCCGCCTCACCCCGCCCCTGCGGGGCCTCACCCATCACCTAAAGCTGATCACCGGGCAGCGACTTCTTCGTTTCTCTATTTTGAAAGAGACCCCCACGCCCCGGCGAAATGGCAGAATCGTTTTTGGACAGGCATGGCTGAATGCCTTTACATAGGTTGGTGACTTTTGTATATTGCTTAGGAGAGCCCACCTATCTACCGGTAATCGCAAGTTTCTCAGCGTCGAACAAAATACGTCATGGCACAGGCTCAAGTGAAATGGGTAGGAATACGAAGGCGTCATTATAGAGGGCCACATGGATATCCACGAAAATTACAGACGATTCTACTATTTTTTCCGGGACATTAGCGGATTGGTTCATTCCTGCACGCGCGTAGACGAGATTTTGGAGCTTGTCGTGTGGAAGTCATCCATAGAACTGCAAGCCAAAGGAGCACTGGTTAGTATTATCGATACGAAAACAAATCACGTTGATCTTTTCGCTTCCCATGGGATAGGAGAGAAATATCTGTCCAAAGGCCCCTTGTCCAGGAAAGATATCATCAAAGATCTGTGCAGACTGAACAAGGCCGTCGTCATAGAGGACCTTGCTTCCGACCCTCGAGTCGACTTCCCGCAGGAACTGATGGAAGATGGAGTCGTCATGCTCCTCGATATCCCTCTGAACCTGAGAGATGATCTGATCGGGATGATCCGGTTATGTTTTACGGATAAGAGGAAGTTTACGCCCGAGGAGCTGGAGTTTGTTGTGGCTGTTGCCGAGCAATTCTCCTGTGCCCTCGACAAGGCACGGCTCATCGAGGAAAAGCAGTCCCAGTATGATCAGTTGGCTATGCAAACGGAGAAGCTCTCAGCCCTGGGCCGAATGGCAGCTGGGATTGCCCATGAGATCAACAATCCTCTGGCCGGTATCCTTCTGTTCAGTTCAAACACGCTCAAGAAAGCGCCCGAAGAAGGACCGATCAAACAAGCTCTGGAAGTCATCATACGTGAAGCTCAGAGGTGTAAAAGCATCATTCAGGATTTGCTGGAATTCTCACGAGACAGACAGCTCGAGAAAGTGATGGCCGGGATGAATAAAGCCGTTGAGAAAGCCCTGAGCATCCTGGGAAACGAAGTTCGCCTCCGCCGCATCTCCGTAGAGAAGAATCTTGCACCCGGTCTTCCGGAGATACCACTTGATCTAAATCTCATGCAGCAGGTTTTTGTGAACCTTTTCATGAACGCCATTGAGGCCATTGGACAGAACGGCGTGATTACGATCCAGAGCCGTACGAGTCCGGACGGTCGGAAACAGAGGATTGAAGTCTCGGACACAGGATGTGGAATTCCCGAGGAGAACTTGTCCCGTATCTTTGATCCCTTCTTTTCCACCAAATCCAATGGGACGGGACTCGGGCTCGCCGTAACCTATGGTATCGTCCAAAAGCACGGGGGAAACATCCAGGTCTTCAGTAAAGTTGGGCAGGGGACTCGTTTTCTGATCGAGATCCCTGTTCAACAGGGATGAGACAAATGAAACCATCGGCGGTGTTGGTGATCGACGACGAACGCAGCATCTGCGAAGGGTGCAGGCTGGTCCTCTCAGAAAGGAGCTATTCAGTCACCTGCCGAATGACCGGCACGTCTGGCCTTGAAGCCGCGAGAGAAGGAAGGTTCGACGTGATCCTGTTGGATATGAAACTGCCCGACACGGATGGCATGGAGATTCTGCGGATTCTTAGAAAGGAATGCCCCGTGGTCCATGTCATCATCATGACCGGGTATTCCACGGTCCAGAATGCCGTCGAAGCCATGAAGCTGGGGGCTGTTGATTACCTCACGAAGCCCTTCACAGATGACGGGCTCTTAAACGCCGTCGAATTGGCTGTCGAGAAAATGCGTTTGGCCGAGGAGAATCGCTGGCTAAGAAAGGGGATAGCCAAGCGGACTGGTTCCCAGAACATCGTGGGCGAGAACTCCGGAATTATTCGCGTACTCGACGAGGTGCGGAAGGTTGCCCCCACGGACAGCACCGTGCTCATCGTGGGGGAAAGCGGCACAGGAAAGGAACTCTTTGCCAGTGCCATTCACGAGGAGAGCCGAAGACGCGGCCAGAGGTTCGTCGCTGTGGATTGTAGCACCCTTTCACCGAACCTGCTTGAGAGCGAGCTGTTCGGGCACGTAAAGGGTGCGTTCACCGGGGCGACGCAAGACAAGGCAGGCATCTTCGAACTGGCCGAGGACGGCACCCTTTTTTTGGACGACGTCGCAAACTTGACTATGGAGATCCAGGGAAAGCTTCTGCGTGTCTTGGAAAACCGGGAATACAAGCCGGTGGGGGCGAGCCAATTCAAGAAGACGAATGTGCGGGTCATTGCCGCCACCAATCGAGACCTGAAAGAAATGATGGAGCAGGGGACCTTTCGACAAGATCTTTTCTATCGTCTCAACGTTTTTCCCATTTTCCTCCCTCCTCTCCGAGAAAGAAAGGATGATATTCCGAAACTGGCCTACCATTTTCTGAAGCTTTTCTGCGAGAAGACGGGGAAAGAGATTGAGGGCTTTACGGACGATGCCCTGGAGGTGCTTGTCAACCACGACTGGCCCGGCAACATACGCCAGCTTAAGAACGTGGTGGAGCGCTTGGTCATCATGGCCGACCACGAGGTTCTTGATGCCCTGGACCTGCTCGAACCCCCCCAAATGAGCGAATTCCTGAAGAGCGATTCAATCCCCCAGACCCTGGAAGAACTCAGGTTTATAAAGAAACAGCTCGTGGAAGAAGACTATGGTCAAATAGAAAGGGCTTTTCTCATCAAGGCCTTGAAATCTTGTAACAGCAATATCACCCTGGCTGCACAAAGGGTCGGCATGCAGCGATCCAATTTCTCCGCTCTCATGAAAAAGCACCAACTTTCAGCGAAGAACTCCGTAGGGCATAACTGATCCTTCCACCCCTCGCGTCGTATAAGCCGCTATACGGATTGAACTGACTGGAAGTACAGGCGGAATCAACAGTCTTCTCTATTTCGCCGTATAGGGTCCTATACGTTTTCCAGCTTGTGAAGGTCTTGGATCATCTCCTTCCTGATTCCTCAACACCCTCAAATAAATGCAGAATTACCCGCCTTTCGGCTTTTTCCCATGCTTCATTTTTTTTTGGAACAAAGCTTGCTTATAGATGCTTACAACAGAACTTCGCACGCATGAACGTCTTTAGAAATGAAGGAGGGACAGTCGTGGGAAAGACCATGGAAACAAGAGAAGAGTTTGACAAAGGTCAGGGCCAGATTCTCGTCATGGAGGACGAGGCGAGCGTGGCTGAAGGCCTGGAGATGATCCTGAAAGAGAAGGGGTACCAGGTAGACCTTGCCAGGACAGGAAAGGAAGCCCTGAAGGTGCTTGACCGGAACGAGTTTGATCTCCTGGTGGCAGATCTGCGGCTGCCCGACATGAACGGCATGGATGTCATCAGAGAAGCCAGGAAGAAAAAAAACCGGGCTGAGGTCATCGTAATTACAGGCTATGCCAGTGTTCCCTCGGCTGTGGAAGCGATGAAGGCAGGTGTAATCGACTACTTGCCCAAGCCTTTCACGGAAGAGGAATTCATCGCTCGAGTGGAGAGAGCTCTGGAGAGAAGAGAGGGGCCTCTTCCCAAGGAAGGGAAAGAGTCGCTTGAGACGAGCGAAATAAGGGCGGATGCCCAGGCTGCTGAAAAGGCGCGTCAAGTGCATGTGCTTGTTGTCGAAGATGAGCCGAGCGTAGGAATGGGTCTCAAAATGATTCTGATGGAGAAGGGCTATGGCGTGGACCTGGTGGGGACAGGAAAGGAGGCGCTCAAAGAGGGTGACCAAAGGGAGTACGATCTCTTGGTAGCAGATCTGCGGCTGCCTGATATGAACGGCATGCAAGTCATCAGAAAAACGAAAAAGAGTCATCCCCGGACCCAGGCGATGATCATCACCGGATATTCCGACGTTTCCACGGCTGTGGAGGCCATGAAGACAGGGGCCGCGGACTACATGGCAAAACCATTCACCGAGGAAGAGTTCCTCTCAAGGGTAGAAAAGGTCCTGAATGAAGGCGTAGAGGCCGAACACCCTTATGATCTTGCGAGCGCGATGCCCCTGAGAATAGGTTTTTATGCCTGCCACGGAGGAACAGACATCGCCAGCAAAGTTCGCATCAGCGACCTGATCAACTTTGCCCAGAGACAGCCGCAGGTAGTGGTAACGCGGGAACACAAGTACCTCTGCCAGGAGGAGGGGTTGCAGATGGTGGAGAAGGATATCAAGAAGTTCGGGCTGAAACGCGTGGTGGTAGGTGCCTGCTCGCCCAAGGCTGCCGAAAATCGGTTTCAGGAAGTCTGCCAACGAGCAGGTCTCAAGCCCGAGCACATTCAGGTCATCTCTCTCCGGGAA
>JAHECH010000470.1 GCA_024641835.1 Deltaproteobacteria bacterium | reverse complement strand
AGCGCTGCAGAATACGTGAAGATCAAAGAAGCGGCTCAGGTCGAAGAGAAAGAGAAAGAAGAAGCCGTGATGGAGCAGGAGGAACAAAAAGAAGAGACCGTCGTGGAGCGAGAGGAAGAGGCAGCGGCAGAAGAAGCCTCTACGGCTGATGTACCCGGTGTTGAGGATGCCGATCCGGAGGGCGAACTGAGTGGAGCCAGCGGTCGTGGGGAAGGGTAGAGGGCATACTCCCATCAGGACATGCATTTCCTGTGGTACAAAGAAGGCCAAAAAGGAAATGGCGCGCCTGGTGGTTAGGGAATCGGGCCTTGTGCGTGATGATCTCGGGAGTACAAAAGGCAGGGGAGCGTATATCTGTGACACGGAGGCTTGCCGCGAACGGCTCATGAAAAACAGAAGACGGCACAGGGTTTTCAGAGGGGATAAGTGAAGAACCCCGTGCTCCCGCACGGGGCTTCTTCTAGGAAAAAGCCATTTAGCTTGCGGGCCATATTGTTTAAAATCCCCATGGCCACTCATCCCCGCTCTTCCGAGGGGGGCATTCTGGCTTTTTCACGTAAAGAAAGAATTTCGATGCCGTAATTGGCACTTGGGGGTGTAGATGGCGAAAGTCAGGGTCTACGAATTGGCCAAAGAGCTCAACGTGGATAGCAAGGAGCTGGTAGAAAAGCTCAAAGCTGGCGGTATCAATATCAAGAACTACATGAGCACCCTGGACGAGGATACTGCTGTGAAAGCCAGAGAAGTGGCTCTGGGCAAGGTATCAGCAGTCATTGAAGAGAAAAGAATAAGGCCTACAGTCATTCGGAGAAGGAAAATGACCGTCGCTGTGGAGCCTGAAAAGGTTGTCCCCAGACCCGGAGTAGAGGCAAGGGAAGTCGCTGTTCCAGGAGAGGTCGAGGAGACCGAGCCCCCAGTAGAAGCACTGAAAGAAGAAGCGTCCGCTTCGGCGCAGAGCGCGAAAGGCCTTCCAAAAAAAGAGCTTGCAGAGAAGAGAATTGCCGGGAGAGTGGCAGAAAAAGCAGCGGAAATACCGAAGGAGGAAGCATTGACACCTGTGATGGAAACGGCCCCTGCGGCTGAGATGAAAGTACCGGGACTTCAGAAGGCAGAGAGAGCGGAGATCCTTACCCCTGGAGAAAAAGAGAAAGAAAAAGGGAAGAAAGCGAAGAAGAGGAAGATGGACCAGCCTGCTCGAATCATCCGCAGAGCCGAGGAAGGACCCTTGAGGACTGTCATTGAAAAACGCAAGGAGGAAGTGATCCCCAAGGAGGAAATTCGCACGCCCGCGCCTAAAGCACTGGGAGTGGCACCGGGCCCAGAAGCGGAGGAAGAGGAAAAAAGGGAGAGAGGGAGGAAGGAGAAAAGGGTCCCTGGGAAAGACGAAAAGACTCCGAGAAGCGCAGTTAGGCTTCGGAAACTGGAGGTCTTTGAAAGGGCGGATCTTTATGAAGGCCGAATGATCAGGCGAAGAAAGAAGGAGGCGGTGAGCAAGGAGGCCGTTAGGAAGGAGAAACCGGCAGAGATTCCCATTCCAAAGCCCGCCAGAAGAAAGATCAAAGTACCGGCAGAAGTGAGCGTGGGAGAACTCGGCAGAGCTATGGGCGTCAAAGTTACCGAGCTTATCAAAAGGCTCATGGGTCTCAACGTGGTTGCCAATATCAACCAGATCATTGATTTCGAGACAGCCTCTGTGCTGGCCGATGAGTTTGGTCATGAGCTTGAACTTCAGCAGTTCGAACTTGAGAGCATCCTCGTCGATGCGGAAGACAAGCCCGAGGATCTCAAACCGAGGTCTCCCGTGGTCACCATCATGGGCCATGTCGATCATGGAAAGACATCTCTCCTGGACTACATAAGACAATCCAATATCATTGCCGGAGAGTCTGGGGGAATTACTCAACATATTGGTGCCTATTACGTGGAGCGGAAGACGGGCGATCTCGTATTCCTCGATACCCCCGGTCACGAAGCGTTTACGGCGATGAGGGCAAGGGGAGCAAAAGTGACGGACATCATCGTTCTGGTGGTTGCCGCTGACGACGGTGTCATGCCTCAGACCAAAGAGGCCATCAACCATGCGAGGGCAGCGGGCATTCCCATTGTGGTGGCCATTAACAAGATTGATAAGCCTGAAGCGAATGTTGAAAAGGTGCGCAGAGAGTTAGCAGATCAACAACTCGCTCCTGAGGAATGGGGAGGAGATACGATCTTCGCAAACATCTCGGCAAAAACAGGCGAGGGTGTGGATGAGTTGCTGGAGTTGATCCAGCTCCAGGCTGAGGTGCTCGAATTGAAGGCCAACCCCAACAAGCGTGCAAGGGGAACGGTGATTGAGGCCAGGTTGGACAAGACCAGGGGGCCTGTGGCGACTGTGCTTATCAAGAGCGGTACGCTGAAGCAAGGCCATTTTTTCATCTGTGGAGATCAGTTCGGCAAGGTGCGCGCTATGCTCAACAATCGAGGGAAGAGAATGATCGCAGCGGGTCCGTCCATGCCTGTGGAGGTCTACGGAATCACGAGCGTACCCGGTGCTGGCGATGAGTTCATTGTGGTAGAAGACGAGAGAGCGGCAAAAGAGATCATCGAGCACCGCCTGGGTGAAAAGAAGGCAAGGGAAGAGGGGAAGAGAGGCATTGTGAGCCTTGACGATCTGTTCAGGAAGATCAGAGAAGGAGAGGTGAAGGAACTGAACATCATTCTGAAAGGGGACGTCCAGGGTTCCATCGAAGCGCTATCTGAATCCATGATCAAGCTGAGCACAGACGAGGTGAAGCTCAAGATCATCCACTCCTCAACAGGGGCCATCTCCGAAACCGATGTAATGCTTGCTTCAGCCGCGGGTGCGATCATCATCGGTTTCAATGTCCGGGCAAACCCGAGGGTCGCGGAACTTGCTGAAAAAGAGAAGATCGATATCCGATACTATAACGTGATCTACGATGTCCTGCAGGACATCAAGATGGCCATGGCCGGTCTGCTCGCTCCGGTTTACAAAGAACACGTCATCGGCAGAGCGAATATCAAAGAGGTTTTTCATGTTCCGAAGGTAGGTTCCGTGGCGGGGTGTTATGTGACGGACGGCCGGGTAGAGAGAAACGCCAAGGTGCGCCTTCTGAGAGACGAGGTGGTGATCTTTGATGGAAAGATCGCTTCTCTGAGGCGTTTCAAGGATGATGTGAAGGAAGTTCAAACAGGGTATGAGTGCGGTATCGGGCTTGAGAATTTTCAAGACATCAAGCCGGGTGATGTCTTTGAAGTCTATCAACTGGAAGAGGTAAGAGCGGAGCTTTAACCCATGGTTGTGGGGACCCTGAAAATCGAGTTCCGCCTCCACGATAATGACTCTCTCAAGGGAAAGAGAAAAATCATCCGCAGTATGGTGGACAGAGTAAAGCATAAGTTCAACGCAGCGGTGGCGGAGATCGGATCCAATGACAAATGGCAAGTGATCGAGCTTGGAATCAGCACCGTAGGAAATGACCGGCGCCACATTGACTCGTCGCTGAACAATATTCTTGCCTTTCTGGAATCGCTGTATCTGGCCGAGATTGTCCGTTCGGAGATGGAAATCCTGAACCTCTGATCAAGGCCGGGGGGCCACGGGGGTCTCTTTCAAAATGAGGAAACGAAGAGTGACCGGGAAAGATTCCGCAAGTAGAGGGCAGCAAAGGCGGGGCGGCCTGGAAGACGGCCTCCCGACAGGGGATGGGGCCGCAGCGTTATTTGTAAAGGAAGTTCGGGGACGCTACACTAGAGGATGGTTATGCTACCAGCCCGCAGAGCGACGCGGATCGGCGGTCAGGTTTTGAGGGAAATGGCCGATCTGCTCATGAGAAGAGTAAAGGATCCCAGGGTCAAGGGAATAACCCTGACAGGGATATTGATCAGCAATGACCTCAGGTACGCCAGGGTGTATTACAGCGTGATGGGTGAGGAAAAGGCGATCCTTCAGGCCCAGGCTGGGTTGGACAGCGCCAAGGGATTCATCAAGAGAGAGATAGGCCTTCGCCTGGAGCTTAAGTATATGCCCGATATTATTTTCAAGCATGACCCGTCCCTGGCTGGCGGGGAGCACATGGAGAAGCTCTTTCAGCAGATCAGGAAGGAAGAGTCTTCAGATTCAGGTGAAGAGAAGGAGTGATGGCTCATCCGTGTGACGGCATACTTCTCGTCGATAAGAAAGAGGGAGAGACCTCCTTCAGCGTCGTCCGAAAGGTGAGAAACGCTTCCGGGGCAAAAAAGGTCGGACATGCGGGAACCCTGGACCCTTTTGCCACAGGGTTGTTGGTGGTTCTCCTAGGGCAGGCGACCAAACTTTCTTCATTTTTGATGGGGGGGGAAAAACGGTACCGGGCCGTGATCAGGTTGGGAACGGAGACGGATACGATGGACCCCACGGGACGCATCATAAGGACAAGCCCCGTGCCATCCATGGAACCTGATTTCATCAAA
>JAHECH010000469.1:3427-4456 GCA_024641835.1 Deltaproteobacteria bacterium | reverse complement strand
GGTATCATCAGGTAGGACGGCATCATGAGATAGCCGGTTTAACACCCTCAGGGCCAGGTCCCTCGGAGTTTCCTTTTTCATATTTCAAAAAAGCTGTCATTCCCCTTTCAACAGCTTCCAGGTCTACGTCGGTGTCAAAGCAAGGGCCATGAGGCCTCTTGTTGAGTATGCCGTACACAGGGAGTGGATAGGTGTCCTGAATGCCGCTGGTGAGATCCCTCTCACAGGCCACTCCAATGATCATCTGGGGTTTCTTGTCAACCACGATCTTCCTTGCAAGGGTTCCACCCGTAGCCACCGCGATGGAAACGTGATATTTCTGGGAGAGCGCCACCAGGTTCTTGATTTTACATTTCCCGCAGGCCTTGCAGTTCTCCACATTCCCCGTGATCCGCACGCCGCAATCATGATTCTGAAGGCACTGGGGAAGCAGGATGAGAAGCTTCTGTGGTTTGACGAGCCTCGCTTCCGCAACGACCAGTTGGTTGTTGACGGCGATGAAGGCCCTCTGCACCTGCTCCTTGCTTATGCCGACGCATTTTCCCACCAGAACCAGGAGCGGAAAAAGAAAACGAATCACCACACCCCGAATCTTTCGATTGAAAAAGAGGTTTTTGCCGCGGACGATCGTGAAAACAAGGGTAAGGCCTCCCCCGATCAAAAACAGGACCACTCCGGCAAACAGGATGGCCATAATCGCCGGCAGATGGGGATTTATATTGGAAAAGCCGATGAAAGGGACGAGCCACAGGGTCACTGCCACAACCACCAGGGCCAAACAGGTCAGGAATAGGAGCAGAATGAAGACCCTTTTCTCAGGCCGGTGGTTCAGGTCCTGCTCTTTTAACTCCTTCATCGCTTTCGATAGATCTCTGCTCACCCCATGAGATTCTACTTCCCCAGCACGGTTCCTTCTGGTATAGAAAAACCTCTCATGAATTCATCAGCGAAAAGTCTCTTCTTCCCCGGGTACTGCAATTCCTTGACTCCTATCCTGCCTTGTCCGGTCTCCACGATCAAGAGATTCCC
>JAHECH010000469.1:0-3417 GCA_024641835.1 Deltaproteobacteria bacterium | reverse complement strand
GGGAGAGAATAGCTTCAGCTCCTCGCCATGAAGGAGAGTATATGCTCCAGGCCTCGGATCAAGGCCGCGTATGAGAGCAGCCACTTTACGCGCACTCTGAGTCCAGTTGACGAGACAGAGGTCTCTTTCGATTTTCGGGGCATAGCTCGCCGCACCATGGTCTTGAGGTTTGGAGCTGATCGGGTTTTCCGCCATATGCTTCAAAGATCTGACCATCAATTTCCCGGCCATCAAAGCGAGCCTGCCATGCAACTGCCCTGCCGTCTCATTCTCCAGAATGGCCACTTCTTCCTGGTAAAGAATAGGGCCTGTATCCATCCCTTCATCCATTTGCATCACCGTCAGGCCGGTCACGCTCTCATCGTTCAGGACAGCCCATTGAATGGGCGCTGCCCCGCGAAGCTTCGGCAAAAGGGATGCATGGATATTGATCACACCCCATTTGGGTATGGTAAGGAGCTTTTTCTTCAGGATCTGACCATAGGCGACAACAATAAAAAGGTCAGGTTCCTTTTTTCTGATGATATCACAGAAGCGGTCATCTGAGGCTTTCTCAGGCTGCAACACCTCGATGCCATGGGCCTGAGCAAGTTTTTTGGCAGGGGAAGCTTCTGTTTTTCTTCCCCTGCCTTTAGGCTTATCCGGCTGTGTGACAACGGATAATACGTGATGGCCGGCATCTATGAGAGCATGTAGCGTAGGAACCGCAAAGTCAGGGGTCCCCATGAAGATCAGCTTTGGCCGGGCAGGCAAACGATCATTGGAATTAGGGTTCATAGCCTCATTTCAGAATCCTTGCCCTTTTTCAGTATTTTTTGCAGCTTTCTCTTGTAGAGGCCCCTTTTGAGACTGCTGATGTGGTCAATGAAAAGCTTCCCGTTCAAGTGATCAATTTCATGTTGCAGGCAGACAGCGAAGAGGCCCTCTGCTTCGATCTCTACGGGCTTGCCATGCCTGTCATAGCCTCGCACCTTGATCTGCGCCTGGCGGGTCACTTCCGCTGAAAAATCGATGACGCTCAGGCAAGCCTCATCGTAGACAATCTCACCTTCCCCATGAACAATCTCAGGGTTGACCAGGACTGAGAGGTTTCGGCCTTCACTTCGGGATGTAAGGTCATAGACGAGAATACGCTTCAGTTCACCAACCTGGTTGGCCGCCAAGCCGATGCCAGGGGCCGCATACATGGTTTCCCCCATCCTGTCGATGAACTTCTGAAGCTGCCCATTGATGTTTGCCACGGAGTCAGCGACAGTCTTCAGAACAGGCTCCGGAAACGTATATATTCTCATGATCTCGGAAGTGGCCATCTCAGCATCCTCATCACTCGCGCCCAAGGGAAAAGGCACTCAAGAAAATTATGCTTTTCACTCCCTTAAGGATAAGATATTATATCGTTTAAGGCAATAAATCAAGACGGACAACCGGCCCAAATCCACCGTCTAATTCCCGGAGTCTTCGCGGGACGCAGGTTTCGAGCAATTCCTGATCACCAGCAAGGCGTCAGATGCAAGGCGCCGAGGAGCGACGACTGAGGCGTATCGAGCAATACGCCGCAAGGAGCGAGCGAAGGCCACGCCGCAGATGATGCCTTGATGGTGAATCAGCGAAGGTGCCTGACAGTGAAGGACCATACCCTACTCCTATTCAAACAGGCTTATGCGAACCTTAGTGAATTTTCTATTTGAAGTTGGCATGCTGAAGAAAACGCCCCGAACAGGCTACCAGTTCCTGGGGTCAGGTGCTGAGTCGGTTGCAGAACACTCCTTTCGAACAGCCATCATAGGGTATATTCTTTCCCTCCAGGAATCCCAAGCAGACACCGAGAAAGCGACCTTGATGTGCCTTTTTCATGATCTCCATGAAGCGCGAACAGGGGATCGCAACTATGTGAACAAGAAGTATGTCCAGGTCGATGAAGAGAAAGCGCTGGGAGACCTGGCTCAGGGACTGCCTTTCGGTGAAAAAATGACCACCCTCGCCTTGGAGTTCAGGAATGGTGATTCGTTGGAAGCCTGTATAGCGAGGGACGCAGATCAACTCGATTTGATTCTAGCGCTCAAGGAGCAGCAGGATCTGGGCAATAAGTATGCTCAGGAATGGCTCCATTATGCCCTCGAAAGGCTTCACACCGGACCTGCCAAGAAGATGGCCCGGGAAATCCTGGATACAGACAGCACAGAGTGGTGGTTTGTGAAGAAGAGGGAGTGGTGGGTCAACGACCCTCCAGGAAATCGAAAGTGCGATGAGTGATTCTTCTCGGTCAGGAAGCAGAACGATCCTGAGAATCAGCGTGCTCGTTTCTCTTCTTCTGCACGCCATGCTCCTGTTCACTTTCCGCAATGCTTTCTCCTCTTACTGGGCGAGGGAAGATCTTCGCTTGTACAACGTTGAACTCATCAGACCGCCCATTGAAGATATGGACAATGAAGAAAAGGCGGATGCTGATGTGGCCAAAGCCAGGCAGGAGGAGAAACCCCCCCCTTCAGAAGAGAGCCAGGATACCATCTCCCTTGATACTACGGACAAAAGATACGTGGACTACGCCAGGGTCATCAAGGAGCGAATCATGGCTCAGTGGAAGTACCCGAGAGAGGCAAGAGAGAACCTTGTCGAGGGGAAACTGCTTGTCCTATTCAGTCTCAGCAGGCAAGGAAACATGACGGAGATTAAGGTCACAGAATCATCGGGACACGAAATCCTGGACCGTGAAGCTGCCCGAGCCATCAGCGGCGCCGCCCCTTTTCCCCCTTTCCCGGAACATGTCACGGTTAAGCGCCTGAACGTCAAGGCCAGATTTGACTACCGCATCAAGGCCAAGCCATAAACGAGAAGCGGTACACGGTCCAAGGTGAACGGTGCACGGATGAACCTACTATCGCATGGATTGATTTTCCTTCCACCATGCGCCCCGCACCGCGAGCCGTTCCTGTGCCTACCCGGTTATGAACATCGGGGTCACGGGGGTCTCTTCTAAAAACGAAACCGAGCGCCCCTGACGGGGCTTGAGGACCGGCGCTAACGCGCCTTGAGGAGCGGGCTGCAAAGCAGCCCTTGAGGTTTAGCCGCCTTCGGCGGCGTGGACGACCGGTGGAAGGGGCGAACGTAGTTGCCTCAAGCGAGGCGATCCCTATCTAGTCTTGTGATGGGTATTCCTGGGAAGCCCTTCGCCCACCTTCAATTTCTGAGACGTGATACTGCTTTGCAAAGGGCCTCCTGTTTTGATATAAAACGAGGAGCAAGAAAACAGCTGGGTGAAAGGAGGCTGTGTATGGGAAAGAGCAGATGGATGGCAGGATTGGTCTTGATGTGCATAGGCCTGCTTCTTGTTTCAGGGGAGGCCCCGGCACAGCAGCGGCCAATCAAAATCGGTGTCATGTTTGTTATGTCCGGGCCTATGGGGGGATATGGCAAGCA
>JAHECH010000468.1 GCA_024641835.1 Deltaproteobacteria bacterium | reverse complement strand
CGCGGGAGGAAGGGTGGATCTGACCGAAGCGGATAAGATTGTCTCCGGTGGCCGAGGAATGAAGGGACCCGAAGGATACAAGGTCCTAGAGGACCTGGCGGATGTGATCGGCGCTTCGGTAGGAGCATCACGCTCGGCTGTGGACTCGGGCTGGCGACCCCATTCGGATCAGGTGGGACAGACAGGGAAGGTGGTCTCGCCCAATCTTTACATCGCTTGCGGCATATCGGGCGCGATCCAGCACCTTGCAGGCATGAGCACCTCAAAGGTCATCGTGGCTATCAACAAAGATCCGGATGCGCCGATATTCCAGAAGGCTGATTACGGTGTCGTGGACGATCTTTTCAAGGTTGTCCCTGCGTTGACAGAAGCGATTAAGAAGCTCGGTTGATAGTTATTCTGATCAGGGGCCGGGCAGAATGACCCCTGATCTCTTTTCATAGCATCTCCAAGAATTCTCCCAGCGAAAGGGCTTCAAGCTCTTTGCTGAGTTCCTCCTCGCTCACGGACTCTTCGGCAGATCCTTCAGTGGATCGGGGATCAATCATCTCCGCCAAAGTTCCTTGGTCCTGCTTTTCCAGCCATTCGCTCACCAGAACCACCGGCCGCTGTACCTCCTCCAGTTCCCTCCACATGGCCTGCGCAATTTGCCGCGGATTACCTGATGCGAGGTGGGGGGCAGTAAAGAACCTGTCAAGGATGACAGGCAGAGGGGTATGGACTTCCCTTTCAATCAGCTTCTCGAGTTTTCTCAGGAAACCTAAGCGATACCTATCGCCCGTCATCGGTCCTCCCAGCACGCTCCCTTTCGCCATCACGCCGAACTTTAAGCGTAGCTTTTTGTTCCGCTTCAAAGGTTCAGGCACCCAGGGCTTGTACACACCCTGGTCCTCACCCTGCCCAAAAGGAGTGTCTTCGAGACTCGGACCAGCCTGGATGGGTTGAAGCATAGGCTCCGGCATCTCCGAAACCTGTACCAAGGCCCCTGGCTTGAGTGCATGGAACTCGCCATCCGGCGTGGTGTAGCCCATCTCGCTGTGCCCGCACAGTGGGCACTTCCGTGACGTCACCCTCCCTATGATCGGCCCAAGATGTTCTTCTTTCACATCCAGTCTCCTATTCATAAAACCTGTCGACTCGTTCCAATCAGCATTTTATATCACCTCAGCACTCGTAACAACTCCTCTCCCCTGGTGTCAAGAATCCCATTAGATTCAAGATTGACAATCAAGACGCGCTTATTACATTTTCATCAGATACCTGCACGGAGGAAAATACCTCATGCCTGAAGAAATATCCAGGTGTCCGCATTGCGATAAACAATTGGTCACTTGGGTCCCATGTGATGAAAGCGGATGGGATCATGATTTACTTTTGTGCGAAAACAATGAATGCTCCTATTTTGTCCATGGTAGAGCGAAGGTCTGTGGGGATTACGGGGCGAATTTCGCTTATCGTTTCTGTTACGACCCCAAGACGGGACGAGAGATACCCATCGTAGCTTGGTGTGGCGGTGATCTATCTCTGCTTAAAGGCCGGTGCGAAAGCGGTGGGTCGAGCTAGTGTGGTCTCTCGGAGTCCAATATCGCCTCTGAGGCCTTTCGTTCTGTTATCCCTTGACAAATGCTATTGTTCATATTAAGTAAATGGCCGCCGGCGGTGTAGCTCAGATGGTCAGAGCATGCGGCTCATATCCGCAGAGTCACTGGTTCGAGTCCAGTCACCGCCACTACTTTTGTTCGGGATTGACATTGGATCTTTAAGGCTTATTTTATTTAAAATTGGCTAAGTATCACTTATTTTCCAGGATGACTCTCTGGCCCTTCAACACTAAACATATCTACACCGTCGGTGATGCCCTTTGCATTGCAGAGGACAGCACGGGAGATTTTTTTAAGTTTTCTTTCGGCCAGTGGAAAAGGCATCGCTACGAAGTAAAAACTCTCTCCGACCTTCATGAAAGCGAGATTGTTCATGGCGCGTTTGCCCTGCTGGAAAAGGCTTTCAAAAGCGTCGCTAAATCCGATCCTGGGAGGGTCGCGACAGATTTTTATATCATCTGCCTCCAGGATCATCACATCTTGGAGGCCCTGAGGAGAGACAAAGAACTGGGGCTGCTTCCGCTTCTTGTGTATATTTTTACCCATGAATTGGTTCATATTATCAGATTCTGTAATTTTTCCCAGAGATTCGAGATCACTGGAAAGGAGAGGGAAAAGGAGGAAAGAATCGTTCACGCAACCACTTATGAAATACTGAAGGATCTTTCCCTCAAAAAGATGGACTACATCCTTGAATCTTACAAGAATCACAGGGTTTGTGATCTCGCTATGTGCTAGATGAAGTTCGGAGTGAGGTAATGCGCTATGCCGATATATGAGTATGAGTGTACAAAATGCGGCCATCAAACGGAGCAGTGGCAGAGGATCACTGAGACGGCCACGCCAAAATGCGAAGTTTGCAAGAGCAGGATGAGAAGGTTGATTTCCCAGAGCGCCTTTCATCTGAAGGGAACAGGATGGTATGTGACGGATTATGCCTCAAACAGAGCCTCAGGGGGCAAGAAATGCTTAACCGGCGATAAAGACTCCTCAAGCAAGGAGACAAAGGATTCGGGCGACAAATCGAAGAAGGACGCTGCCTCTTCGAGCAGTAAGAAAGACTAGGCGGAGCCTGTCCTAAACAGGACTGTACCGGGAAACATTCTCCACTCATGAAAAGGTCCGACATCGGGAAAGAGCAGGATAAACTGCTCAACAGGATCGAGAGAAAGGAAAGGCGGGAGTCCTTTCAAAGAGACAGGTTTTTCAAGTATAAGCTCGTTGAGATTCATAAGAATCTTTCTCAGGCTCTGCTCTCGGAGAAAGTCGTAGAGACTGACAAGCCTTCGGTGATGTCCGAGCTTTTGCTCAGGGGTTTGAAACAAGCCCTGAGAGTGAACGAGTTTGAATTCAAGTATTTCATAGCCCCTATCCGGAACCTCCTCCCAAACGCGAACCCTGTATCCCTCTATATTACGCAGTACCTTCTGGAAGTGGTCACCAAGGACCCGTCCGTAATCGAGGTGTATGGCACGGACCTGGACATTTATAAGCTTGTGAACCAGGTGATCACCCGAGTCAATCTGAGATTCGAAAGGGCTGAACAGGACATCACCGAGCAACTCGCCCGCAACAAGAATCTTGTTCCCGGCTCTCGAGATTACGATATCACCCTGGACCAGCTTTTCCGAAAAAAAATGGGAGAAGGTCAACAGTAGCCACTCGAATGCCTTCAGCACAACAGAGTCTTGATTTCCTACCTGGCTTTTGCGTCCGTTGAAGCGAGATAAATCCTCATTTGATCATCCTGGATCATCGAGCAGTAGAGGATAGGCATTTTTTCCCTTGCCATGTGTCTCTCTCCTCCAGTCTTTGTCTAATAAGGGTAAGGTTCCGCGACTTCTCTTTGGCCCATGCCGGCCCGACAAGCTCAGAAGGGGACGGATCTCCCGTGAGGCGTTGGATAACCATATCAGGCCTAAGCAGTTCCAGAAAATCAATCACGAGTTCAACATATCCGTCCCTATGAAGGCACTGGAACTCCCCTCTCTCATAGAGCTCTGCCAGCCGTGTCCCGCGCACAACATAGAGGAGATGAAGCTTCACCCCCTTCACAGGGAGGGAAGCGAGATAACGGGCAGTGCCAAGCATCATTGCTCGCGTTTCACCAGGCAGGCCGAGGATCACGTGAGCACAGACGTCCAGCCCATAGCCGCTCGCCATGTGTACAGCGCGTTCAAAGCAGGCCACATCATGGCCTCGGTTAATGGCGATTAGCGTGGAGTCGTGGGCGGATTGGAGACCGTATTCAACCCATACGAGATGATCCTTCTGATAGGACCTCATCAGTTCCAGAATGTCCGAATTGACACAATCCGGCCGGGTCGCCACGAACAGGCCAACCACGTCGGGGGGGCTCAAAGCCGTATCATACAGCTCTTTCAGTCGGGGAATCGGACCGTAGGTATTCGTGAAAGACTGAAAATAAGCGATGAATTTTTTCGCTCCGTACCTTTTTTCTGCCTGGATGCGGCCCTTGGCGACTTGTTCGCCAATCGATTCTCCCCGATTGATCATGGCTCCGGTCCCGGAACCTAGCCTGTCGCAGTAGATGCAGCCCAGCTCGGAGATGGTTCCATCCCGGTTGGGGCAACTCAATCCTGCGTCCAGGGATATCCTCTGCACGCGCTCCCCGAAGATCTCTCGCAGGTAGCTGTTGAAGTCAAGATACCGCTTCATAGGTCATTCCATTCTTTCTTCGGCAGAACCCTTTCCCCATTCAAGGCAGTGTCCTCTCTCAGAAATACCTTCAGATTATCCTCCTCGCGACCTTACCCCCTGTCGGGAGGTGGTCTCTTAGAGCCGCAAGATCACTTCAGTGCCCTTCCGAGGGGCCATGGGGGTCTCTTTCAAAATGAGGAAACGAA
>JAHECH010000467.1 GCA_024641835.1 Deltaproteobacteria bacterium | reverse complement strand
CAATGCCGTTTTGTGCATTGCCCGTGACGTTACGGAAAATAAGAACCTGGAAAGGCAACTGATCAATACAGAAAAACTCGCATCTCTGGGAACCCTTGCCGCCGGTGTGGCTCATGAAGTCAACAACCCTTTAGGAGTGATCCTCGGTTTCTGCGAGCTTCTTTTGAGGAATACCGATGGGAACTCCCAAGCCTACGAAGACCTGAAGACCATCGAGAGACAGGGGCTACACTGCAAGCAGGTGGTAGAAAACTTGCTCAGTTTCGCCCGGCTCGGAGAGGGAGAGGCAGAGGTTTCGGATATCAACGAGTGTATTGAAGACATCATCAAGGTCGTGAAGCACACCCTGGAGATGCACTCTATTGACTTGATCCTCTCTTTAGCGGAGAATTTGCCCATGGTGAGAGGAGATTCTCGCCAGCTCCAGCAGGTATTCTTGAATCTCATCAACAATTCCATTTATGCAATGCCCACAGGAGGGACGCTGAAGTTACGCACCTATCTGGAGAGGCTGACGCGCAGAGTGCTCATTCAGGTGGAAGATGATGGCACGGGGATTAAAGAAGAGCACATGGACCACATCTTCGAGCCTTTTTTCACCACCAAACCGGAAGGAGAAGGAACAGGGCTGGGCCTATTCGTGAGCTACGGAATCATCACCAAACACGGGGGAACTATTGACTGTGTCAGCCACCACAGCTCATCCCTCAAACCGAGAGGGACTACTTTCAACATCAGGCTTCTAGCTGAAGCTTAGTAAAGGGTTTCATAAATACGCGCACGTATTCACCACGGAGGCACAGAGGACACAGAGGGGTATGAATGTGGACTTCATAACTGCTTGTGTTTATCGTGATTCCCCCATTGGATTTTGGTCATTCGAATTTGTTTCGGCCTGCCCTGGCGCGACATTCAGGGTGCACACAGTTGCTAAGCGGAGCACGGGTTCCTGATCTTAGCAGGTTGTCAATCTTCGCCTGGTCTGGGCCAGGGATTTCGGATTTAGAGCTTCGGATTTGGTTGCGGCTACGCTGCGCCGTGCTCTCCGTGTCTGTGGTGAACCAAGCTTTGTGGCCTTAATCGTAAAAAGCGGTACGTAGGAGGGTGAATGCGCGGAAGGATCTTAATCGTAGACGATGAAAAAGACATGCTGGCCCTGCTCAAAAGGATCACCAGCGAGGAGACGGACTATGAGGTGGTGACCGAGGTTGATTCGGTGAAGGCCCTTGAACTGTTCAAGGCGAATCAATTTGATCTTGTCATTACCGATCTGAAAATGCCCAAGATGGATGGAATCACACTTCTTGAGGCGGTGAAGAAGATCAATCCTGATGTGTCCGTGATCATCCTCACCGCATACGCAACCATCGAGACAGCTGTCGAGGCCATCCGGAAAGGGGCTTACGACTATGTGACCAAGCCGTTTAAGCGAGAAAGAATTCTTGTGACCATCGCCAAAGTCATGCAGTGGCAGAAAATGGTGAGGGAAAATCTCTCATTGCGCCAAGCACTCGCTCAGAAGGACGGCTCTCCTCTTTTGCTGGGTTCAACGCCCGTGATGAAGCAGCTTCTGGAAAGGATCAGGCAGGTCGCTCCGACCATGGCGACGGTGCTGATCACGGGAGCGAGCGGCACGGGAAAAGAGCTCGTGGCAAGGGCCACCCACCAGTACAGTTTGAGAAGTTCCAAGAAGTTTATAACCGTGAACTGCACTGCCATCCCGGAGCAGGTGATCGAGAGCGAACTTTTCGGCCATGTGAAGGGGGCTTTCACCGGCGCGTGGAAAGACAAGAGAGGCCTCGTTGAAGAGGCCCACGAAGGGACCCTGTTCCTGGACGAGATCGGCGATCTGAGCGTCAACATGCAGACCAAGCTCTTGCGACTTTTGCAGGAGGGCGAATACAAGCCTGTAGGAAGCCTGGTCACCAAGAAGGCGGACATCCGTTTCATCGCTGCGACGAATCACAACTTGAAGGCAGACATCAATGACAAACATTTCAGGGAAGACCTCTACTATCGCCTCAACGTGATCCATATCGATTTGCCTTCGCTCAAGGAGAGGAAGCAGGACATTCCCCTCTTGGCCCATCACTTCCTCAAGAAATACGCGGAGACCAATGGCAAGGAGGTGCGGAAGCTTTCGCCCGAAGCCACTCAGGCGCTTCTTTCCAGGGAGTACCCGGGGAACGTGAGAGAGCTGGAGAACATCATCGAACGGGGAGTCATCTTCTGTACATCCGGCACCCTTCAGGTGAAAGACCTACACCTCGACACAGAGGGGGAGTTGCCATACCCGGAACTGAAAGAGGATATTGCCCGTCTTTCTTTCAAGGATGCGAAAGACAAAATGATCAGCCTTTTTCACAATCAGTACATCGTGTCCCTGCTGAGAGAGAGCGGTGGAAATATCAGTAAGGCTGCTGACATGGCAGGAATCCAGAGGCAATATCTCCACCGTCTCATGAAAGAGGCGGGAATCGACGCAGAGCAATTCAAGCAGAAACCAGAGTGAGACCCCGACAAATCCCTGCCCCTTTCTTTCAAAGCCCTATCTCGATGTAAACAGAATTACCTCTGTAGCAAACTCATCTCTTAGAAACGTAGAAGAGGGTTAGCGTGGGGTCACCTCATTCGCTTTGCAGGTCGCAGAAAAGACTAACCCGCCTCCGGCGGGCCAGCCCGGGAGGTTTGGAACGAAAGAAATGGCACCCATGCCCGCCGGAGGACTTCTCAATATTCGGATTTCTTGGCATGGAATTCAATGGAGGAGTGAAGTCCAAGGAAGGAGTCGGCTAAGGTGAAGGCGGCTTTTGCTAAGGCCTCTGGAGGCCGATCTTCCGGAATGCGTCTTCAAGGCGGACCATCCCAACAGGACGCTGGTTCCTGAGGACGGCAATGCACTTCACGTTATTCCTCACCATCAACTCGATGGCATGAATGATCTTGTCCCCCATCTTGACTGAAGGTTGAAGAGGTAGGCCGTCCTGATAGGGCTGGAGAATGTCTCCAACGCTTGTTCGTTCCATAATCGGTGTCGTCCCGTGAAGTCCGCTGTTTGAACCCAGTGACCCGCCGGGGTCGGCAAAAACACCACTCGTTGAAGGTATGCGATGCAAAACAAATGCCACCTTTAGAAAGGGTGCTGGTCTGTGTCTAAAACCCTTGATGCGTTGCCTCTCTAAGCCTTGTCAGGCAAGACCCCAAAAAGCACCATCCACATCTTCTCGCCGCTCCATTCGTCTTCATCCGGATGACACTCACTGTAAACTTCCTGTTTTCTATCACGCGTACCGGGCTCTAATGCGGGGAAGCAGCAAAGGGGTACATTCGTCCTATCATGAGGCGAGGTCATCGCAAGAAGAGGGCGTAATCGCCGTAGACCCGCGCGCCCGGGCGGATGAGCTCCGGATCGAAGAGAGTCGGGCAGGCAAAGCATTGAGCACGGTGACCCTGATCCACCATCAAGACATCATCTGCGGCGTTGCCTTCCTGCCTGAGGCGGGCAGGCGTTCGCTCCTCCCCCTGCTTTCGCAGGGGCAGGCTTGCGGCGTATTGCTCCATACGCCTCACTCGTCGCTCCTCGGCGCCTTGCATCTGACGTCTTGCTGGTGATCAGGAATGTCCCGAAACCCGCGTCCCGATTAGACCGCGGAAATTAGGCGGTGGATTTGGGGTGAGGTGCTGCTTGCAATTTGGAGTGGGATAATATATCTGACAGTCAATCATATGGCTGGAAAGTATGGCTGAAAGGATCGCTTGAAAGAGGTCTCAGACTCTCGCAGGGGCTTTTTCGGCAACCTGCGGAGGAAAGGAGGGCACCCAAATGGCAGAAGAAAAGAGGGTTAAAGACATCATGGTCCCCATTGGGGAATACGAAAAGATAGATAGTAATGCCCGGTTGTGTGATGCCTTGACCCTATTGAAGAAGAACTATGAGAACGCCAAGACCTGTGCGCCTGGCCATTTTCACAAAACCGTTTTCGTGACCGACAGATCTACGAAAATTGTCGGCAAGATCTCTATGTACGACCTGATCAGGGGGTTGGTACCCGAATCATCGAAACGTCTCCAGTTTCCAAAAAGAGGCTCTTATGTCCGCACTTCCCGGATATGGGAAATCGAAGAAAAGACAGATAAGCTGTTAGAACAGATAAGTTGGCTCAGTCGAAGTTTTGTCGATCTGGTCAAGCAGGAGGCGCAAAAGAAAGTAAAGGATATCATGGGTCCGGTTGATCCCATTCTGAAAGAAGAAGACACGATCAATCAAGCCGTCTACATCATGTTTAAGAAAAACGTGCGCCAGCCTCTGGTTATCCGAAAGGGTGAAGTGGTGGGAGTCGTCGACCTCATGCAGGTCTTTTCTGAACTCCTGGAAATCGCGGGTCCAGAGTGCTACGTCCATTGGCAGAGCTGAATTGCATCGAACGGGATGGCTCGGATAAATGGCTCGAATAAGAGCGATCCCGTTTTTTTCCGG
>JAHECH010000466.1 GCA_024641835.1 Deltaproteobacteria bacterium | reverse complement strand
TTATCAGTCGTTCCCATGCACGGATTTGGATGGCTATTCCCAGGAAGCCCTCCGCCCGCCTCACCCATGACCTGAGGCTGGCCACCAGTCAGCGTTTCCTTCGTTTCTCTATTTTGGAAGAGACCCCCACACCCCTGGCCAGGTGATCTGGAAAATAGTGAACCTGAAATCCCGGCTAATGCGGGCAGCGTACAGGAACACGTACGTATGCAATCAAAGAGTCCGTTTCAAACCGATTTAGACAGCAATGATGCGGTACCTTACTTTCTCTCTTGCGGGGTGGTTTGCTCAGGGGGCACCTGTTTTGCCTCCTCCGGGATTTTGGTTTGCTCCTGGGCAGCTTCCTCCGGTTCATCACGGCTTTCAGGTAAGCCGATTGCTGGTGGACTATCCTGACCAACAGGTTTCTCTTCCTGCTGAAGGTCCTCTGTTTCCTTGCGAAGGCTCTCTTTCACTTCCTCAGTCGCATTCTTAAACTCTCTTATCGCCTTGCCAAGACCCTTGGCGAGGTCTGGCAGCTTTTTCGGTCCAAAGACCAGCAAGGCGATACCCAAGATGACCACGAGCTCAGGGAAACCGATATCGAACATGAGATCCTCCTTTCTGTAGATCACAGGTGGATCAAGAAGGTTGTTGTCGCTCTGGCTTCCTCAATTCTTTAAGCAGAGTGTGGATCCTCTCGTGATAAAAATAAAATATCAGGATCACGAAAGCGGAAACGCCCAACAGGATGAAAAGAGTTTTGTAGTGGTGGCCGTAGGCCTTTGCGCCTTCAAGGGTCGCAATCCATGTCCCGGGGACTCGACCAATCGTGGAGATGATCAGGAATATGCCCAGATGCATGGGGGTGACCCCCAGAATGTAACAAAGTGCATCCTTAGGAAATCCCGGGATCAGAAACAGGAGAAAACTGATGATGACCCCCTCATGGCCGATCAAATACTCGAATTTCTTCATGGCCTGCGGAGGGACAAACCTCTCCAGTACCCACTTTCCGAAAGTCCTTGCCAATAGGAAGGCTGACAGAGAGCCCAGGGTCAGGCCGATCATAGAGAAGAGGAACCCGGCTTTCACTCCGAATAGATATCCCCCGATAAATTCAATGGCCCCTCCGGGGATCGGGGCCACGACGACTTGAAGCGTCTGGATCAGAATATAGATGAGGGGAGCGTAATCTTTGAACGACAAAATCAACTTCTTCAGGTGATGGCGATTCGTAAGAATCCCGTAAAATTTGACTGCTTCTGCAGAGAGGATAGAAAAGTACTGATAGAGTAACAAAGAGATTATTACGCCAGAAAGCACAACGATCCAGTGGCGCCTTAGAAAAGCTTTGAATTCCATGGAATGTTTTCTAATCATAGGGGCGATAAACCGATCCTGTTAGGCCTCGCAATGAGTATTGTAGGATACTGTCACAAATTCCTTCCCGCATGTCAGGAGCTCCAAACACTAAGCCAGGTCCAAAATAAGCCCGCTATTTTTTTCAAGATCCGGTTGGAGCAAGAGACTTCGCGAGAGAAAGCACCAACGGATCTTGTCAACAACGAAGAACGGAAGGCTGTTGTTTGGGGAGAGGTGTTTGGGGGAGAGATAAATGAAAAGATACCTGAAAAAGGTGAACCAGCCATTTGAATTCATTGAATGACCTTTTGTAGATCAGTACCTTGTACTCGTCCCCGTCAGAAGCGGAAGGTGTTTCAACGACAGTGTTTTGAAAAGCTACATCCCATGCAGAGACCTCAGCCCCTTTCGCATCAGGGAATCGCATATGTGAGGGCATCACCGGGATCGTGTAAAAAATCGCTCCCGCCAATAAGAAAGATATGATTCCGTACCTCTTTCTCACGATAAGCCTCAGGGAAGATTCCCTAATTTGATCCGCGTGAGTCGAGAAAATTAACCCGGTGTCCCGATCACAGCTACTCACATTTTGATCATAAGGCCCTTTTATTCACGCGTCAATGGCCCAGATTCCGGGGACGAATCAGCACCTCCTTTCTCCCCAGATCATGGGCCTGAACCACGGTAATGGCAATCACGTTGACCACGTTTTCCATGTCCGTACCCCGTTGCAGGACATTGAAGGGCTTGCTGATGCCCATCAATAGAGGGCCCACCGCTTTAGCTCCTCCGAGTCGTTCGAGCAGCTTGTATGCCGCGTTTCCGGAAGCAAGATTCGGAAAAATCAGGACATTTGCCGGCGATCCAAGGCGACTGAAGGGAAAGAGCTTTTTCATAATCTCCGCAGACACAGCCGTGTCTGCCTGCATCTCCCCGTCAACAGCTAAATCGGGCTTGCGCTTCCGGGCGATAGCTACCGCTTCTTCGACAACCTTGGCCTCAGGGTGCTTGGTGTTTCCGAAGTTGGAGAAGGAAAGCATGGCCACCCTGGGCTTCAAGTCAAAAAAGTCCGCCATTTCTGCAGCAAGAATTGCAATCTCTGCCAGTTCTTCTGAACTGGGGTTGAAGTTCACGGTCGTGTCGGCAAAAAGCATGGTTCGGTCCCTGAAAATCATGAGATAGACGCCTGAAACCTTACGGATGCCGGGGCGCCTCGGAATGACTTGCAGGACGGGCCGAATGGAATCGGGATAGGATCGACTGATGCCATGGACCTGCCCATCCACCAGACCCTCATGCACCATCATGGCGCCGAATACAAAGCGGCTTCTGAGTTGGCGTCGGGTTTCCTCGATGGACCAACCTTTGCGTGCTCGCAGGGCGGAGAGTTTCTCGACAAAAGCGTCATACAGGGGACTCTTCAAATTATCCAGGATTTCAATTCCCTCCATCGGGATCTGCAATCCATCCGCTAGAGAGCGGATTTCCTCCTCGTTCCCGAGCAAAAGGGGGCGAGCGATCCCATCGCGGGCGGCCTGATGGGCAGCCCGCAGAATAACGGGATTGTTCCCCTCGGGGAGCACGATGCGTTTGGGATCCTGTTGGGCGTGGGTCACGATCTTTCCCATGATCTCCCTCTCGGGCCCGAGCCTCGCCTCCAGGGCCTGGATATATTGAGGCTTGTCGACCAAGGGAACCCGTGCCACACCGCTTTCCATAGCGGCGTTGGCTACCGCCGGGGTGACAGTGAGGAGTACCCTGGTATCCAGGGGTTTTGGGATGATGTAGTCCGGGCCAAAGCGAATAGGTCGACCTCCATAGGCTCGGATGACTGAATCCGGAACATCCTCGCGTGCCAGCTCAGCCAAGGCACGAACAGCGGCTAGCTTCATATCCTCATTGATCGCCGTGGCGCGAACATCGAGGGCTCCCCGGAAGATATAAGGGAAGCAGAGTACGTTGTTGACTTGATTGGGGTAATCGGAACGGCCGGTCGCAACGATTGCGTCCGGTCTTGCCGCCTTTGCTTCGTGGTACCCGATTTCAGGTTCCGGATTGGCTAAGGCAAAAATGATCGGCTTGTCGTTCATCAGCGAGATAAGCTCCGGCGTGAACGCACCCTCCACCGAGAGCCCCACAAGCAGATCAGAGCCTTTGACCGCATCCTCCAATGTCCGCGCGGTCCCTTCCACGGCAAAAGCCTCTTTATAAGGGTTCATGCCTTCTGTGCGGCCTTTGTAGATCACACCCTTGGAATCCAGGAGGATGGTGTTCTCCTTTTTGACACCCAGTTGAAGGTACATTTTTGCAGAAGCGATCCCGGCTGCGCCTGCGCCGTTGATCACCACACGGAGCGCTTCCGTTCGCCGGCCTGTGATCTGGCAGGCATTGAGAAGCGCGGCACCGCAAATGATCGCAGTGCCATGCTGATCGTCATGGAAAACGGGAATGGACATCTGCTTGATGAGTTCCTCCTCGATGTAGAAGCAATCCGGCGCCTTGATGTCTTCCAGGTTGATGCCGCCGAAGGTTGGCTCAAGAAGCTTAACCGCCTTGATGAACGCTTCTGGATCCTGGGTATTGATCTCAAGGTCAAAAACATCCAAGTCGGCGAATCGTTTGAAAAGGACCGCCTTCCCCTCCATGACCGGCTTGCTTGCCAGGGGGCCGATGTTGCCCAATCCCAGAACTGCTGTCCCGTTCGTAATGACGCCGACCAGGTTGCCTCTTGAGGTGTAATCGAAAGATTTGTCGCTATCTTCCTTGATCTCCAGGCAGGGAACGGCCACGCCGGGAGTATAGGCCAGGCGCAGATCGGATTGGGTGAGGCAGGGTTTGCTGGGCACCACCTCTATCTTGCCCGGCCGCGGTTCCTTGTGATAGCGAAGAGCCTCCTTTTCGTAGGACATGGTCAAACCTCCAATCGCCAACCGCGAGATGCTAAGGAGAGCAATATATTGTTTACGTTTTTGCGGGGCATGGGGCCTTTCTTTCGTTCCAAGGCCGCCAGAGGCGGCCAAGTCTCCCGGCCTGGTCTTTTCAGTGACTTATCCATGGGGGAGTTCTGCCCCCTCCGCATTCCCTTCGACAGGCTCAGGGCTGCGGCTTCCCCCACGGATAAGTCACGAAAAGGACAG
>JAHECH010000465.1 GCA_024641835.1 Deltaproteobacteria bacterium | reverse complement strand
GCTCCTGGCTCACAGTTTCGAGAGGGTCATGCCCGGCAAGGATTACGTGAAGTCGGTAAGGGACTTCTGGCGTGTCTGCAGCGGCATCAATGAAAAGAGCCGGGAGAGGGTGGTGAAGTTCCTCTCCGAGGTCGTCAACGTGGAAAAATATCCTCTGACCGAGTTCGACCGGCCCCTGGAGAGCGAAACATGCAAGATCGTGGAAAACAGCTACCGCGCCACGATTCTCGCCTTTCTCGATGAGTGGAGTACCTTCGCCGAAACGAACGGCGTGGACCTCATCAAGGTCATCAATGCGATCAAGGCAAGACCCACACACAATAATATCATCTTCCCGGGTCCGGGGATCGGCGGCTACTGTCTTCCGAAAGATGGAGGTCTCGGGCTCTGGGCATACAAGCATTTACTCGGGTTTGAGAACGACCTCTTCAAAATCACGTCTATGGCCATCGACGTCAATGACACCAGAGCTCTTCGGGCAGCGCAGCTTGCCAGGGATGCCATGAGGAATATGGGCCGCATGGTGCCGGCATCCCAGATCGCCGTGCTGGGAGTGTCTTATCGAGAGGATCTGGGAGATACGCGTTACAGCGGTTCCGAGATTGTCGTGAGGAAGCTGGCGGAGATGGGGGCCGAGGTCAGGGCGCATGATCCATATGTGGAGCACTGGTGGGAGCTTGAAAAGCAGGAGAGCTACCCCGCGGCAGGGGCCAGCTGGTCGAGGTTTTTCCGCAATCAGGAACAACTCTCTGAATTCCGGATGGCTGCCAACCTCGCTGAAGCCCTCGATGGAGCTGACGCCGTCATCTTTGCGGTGCGTCACAGGGATTACTTACGCCTGGACCCTGACAAAGTAGTGGAGATGATCGGAGGACCGGCAGCGATCATTGACTGCTTCGGCATCCTGGACGACAAGAAAATAGAGAGATACTTTGACCTGGGTTGTGAGGTCAAGGGACTTGGCCGGGGACATATCAATCGGATCAAAGACAGGGTTCGCAGGCGAAAGCTGGCGTCCTGAATTGGGATCGCTTTGCTGGACGAGCACTCCACTTCGTTCCGTTCGAGGAGCACTGCGTTTGAAGAACGCTGCGCTCCGGTGGGAATGGGTGCCTTTTCTGGAGTGACTGCCGGGAGGGCGCTGTCCTTTTCGTGACTTATCTGTGGGGGAAACCCCTGGCCCCGAGCGAAGTCGAGGGGAACAGTGGGAGGGGGCAGAACTCCCCCATAGATAAGTCGTAGAAAAGACCAGCCCGGGAGGCTTGGAACGAAAGAAATGGCACCCATACCCGCCGGTGTGCTCCTCAAGCTGCGCTGCTGCGCAGCGCTCCTCAAGGGCTGCTTTGCAGCCCGGTCCTCAAGCCCCGTCAGGGGCGCTCGGTTTCGCTGACGCTGGGGGCAAGATAAACTTGACAAATAAGAAGGTATTTTGTAAGGTGGCGCGGTTTTGAGAGAAAGGAGTTCGAGAGGGGGTGATGCGGCTAGGGAGGGTCACTAGGGGGGTTGTGAATCATTATCAATCAATCAAGTTTCTACCTTGAAGGAGGTACCCATGAAACGTTTCTTTACCGTTTTTATTTTTCTCATTGCGGTTCTAGGCTTGGTGGTAGGTAACGCAACAGCAGCAGAAAAGAAAAAGGCAGCAAAGGGTGAATTCAAGTATGAAGATAAGATTGGTGTGGTGAAGATCAAGAAGGGTGATCCGATTCATATCGCCCTCTGGATGGTGGTTGCAGGGCCGGATGCCACTCTGGGCACAGATACGAAGAGAGGCGTGGAAATCGCCGTGGATGACGAGCACGGAAAAGTCCTTGGCCATCCCATTAAAATCACGGTTGAGGATACGGGGTGCGGTCCGGAAGGCGGCCAGGCTGCAGCGACCAAGATAGCCTCTGACCCAACGGTCGTGGCGGCTGTTGGTTCAAACTGCTCGAGCGCGGCCAAACCGGGCGTTCCGATCCTCTGGAACGCGGGCATTGTCACGGTTTCTCCTTCCAACACCGCCCCTTATCTGACAGACCCGAAACGCGGCCCTGAGTACGAGGGCTATCTGCGCACCTGCCATAATGACAAAATCCAGGGTGCTGTGGCAGCCGAATTTGCGTGGAAAGTGCTGAAGGTTAAGAAAGCGGCCACCATACACGATGGAAGCGTCTACGCGGAGCAGCTCCAGGCCGTCTTTGCCGACACCTTCAAAAAACTGGGCGGCACTATTACGTCCCAGGAAGCTGTGGCTCCCACAGACACCGACATGCATCCTGTGCTGACCAAGATCGCCACAGGCCATCCCGATCTCATTTACTTTCCTGTCTTCATCGCAGCCGGTGGCTTCATCACGCGCCAGGCTAAAGAAGTGCCTGGCCTCGAGAAGGTTCACCTGATGGGCGCTGACGGTATTTTCTCGCCGGACTTTTATAAAGCAGCAGGAGACGCGGCTGTTGGCATGTTTCATTCCAGCCCGGACTTCTCAGCTTTTGCCGGGGGCTACAAAGCCTTCCTGGAAAAGCACATGAAGAAGTACGGTGAGAGGCCGATTGCCCCGTTCCACGCCCACGCCTATGATGCGGCCATGATGATCTTTTCCGCCATCAAGAAGGTAGGCAAAACGGGTCCTGACGGCGCACTCTATATCGGTCGCGAAAAACTGAGGGATGCCCTGTATGCCACGAAGCATTTCAAGGGACTGACAGGGAACCTCACCTGCAACGAGTACGGCGACTGCGCTGACCCGCATATCGCGGTTTACGTTACTACGAAGGCAAACGTCGATAAGCTGGTCATGCCTGACAGGCCGATCTGGAAGCCTTAGTAGGCATGGATTCACAGAAACCCGGTTTCTCACGAAACCGGGTTTCTCCTTTACATGGTGCGGGATGAGCCGTGCCCGAGGTCCGGGACATGCCCGTCCCTCGCATTCAAAGACTACCCGGAAAAACGCTTTGTTCACGCACGAAGATCTCCCCAAGAATCGGGGACGGCAAGGTTCCGTTTTGCTCGCTCAGACGGCAGCGATATCTGGTTATGCCCAAAAAAACGGTGCAAGGTCCACGGCACACGGTGCAAGGAGAATCAGGCCATCGAAACGGATAGCCTTTGGCCGTGAGCCGTGGACCTGGTACCCTGCGTAGGGTTTTGGTCCTTCGAAAACGTCCTTAGCCAAAGCAGGATGGCGGCGCGCTGTGGAGCCGCCTGAAGGGGGAGGCACTTATGCTGAAAGGATGGAGAGAGAGGATTTCGCCCACCGATGTCGTCATGTGGCTGATTGGTGCGGCGCTTTTGGCCTTGATCGTGGTGGGGTCAGTTTCCACGCTGACGCTCGGCCGTTATAGCGGTCGCCAGTGGCTCGATTTATTCATCTTTGGCCTGGCTCAGGGGAGCATCTACGCCCTCATTGCCATGGGATACACCATGGTGTACGGCGTCTTGCGGATGATCAATTTTGCGCACAGCGAGGTGTTCATGAGCGGACCGTATACCGCCTACTACGTGGCTGCTGCTTTCCACAGGTCAGGCCTCCTGGACCGATACCCCATTTCCTGTCTCCTCGTCATTTTCGTTGTCGCCATGGCTGTATCGTCCTTCATCGCCTTTCTTCTGGAGCGCATTGCCTACCGCCCTCTGAGAAATGCCCCTCGTCTGATTCCCCTTATCACATCCATCGGCGCTTCGTTCTTCCTCCAGTACGTCTTCCGGGGACTTTATGGGGCCGGCTTCCAGGCCTACCCCGTGGTGAAGATCGTTGAAGGCCAATGGAATATATTGGGCTTTCACATTCTGGGTTTCCAGGCCGTGGCGATCATGGCCTCTGCAGTGCTCCTCGCTCTGCTCTTTTCCTTTATCCAGCTTACGCGTGTGGGGAAGGCGATCCGCGCTGTATCCGAAGATAAGGAGGCTGCCTCCCTGATGGCGATTGATGTGGATAAGATGATCTCCACCACCTTCATCATCGGCGGTATGGCTGCGGGTGCAGCGGGCGTTCTCTATGCCCTGATGTTCAAGCAGGTGTACTTCTTCATGGGGTTTATTCCGGGAATCAAGGCGTTCACCGCCGCGGTCCTTGGGGGCATCGGCAACGTCCCCGGCGCCATGTTGGGAGGCCTGTTCCTCGGCCTCATTGAATCCATGGGACCCAGCCTCTTTCTGGATGGCCTGGGCATCCGGGCCCCTAACCAGCTCAAAGATGCCATTGCATTTACCATGCTCGTCTTTGTGCTGATCTTCAGGCCGACAGGCATCCTGGGGGAGCGCCTTGCGGTGAAGAAAGCTTAAAGCCAAGAAAGGGGAGCGGAAAGATGACACCTCTTCGGTCGATATGGCAACACGGGATAAAGACGGGACTGATCGGCGGCGTTCTTGGCGTCCTCCTGTCACTGATGGGCATGGTGGAGACCTTTAGCCAGCGCGATATCATCAGCCAGGTCATCTCCATGGGCCACATCCTTTTGCTCTTGGCGGGTGTGTTCATGGGCTATGTGGCGGCGA
>JAHECH010000464.1 GCA_024641835.1 Deltaproteobacteria bacterium | reverse complement strand
AACAGGCTGGATATCAGTGTGGACCCTTCCAACCTTATACCCGAACTCAATGAGAGCAACAACTTTGTCTCGCTCAATCTTTACATCAAATCGGGAGATCTGATACCGGTAATACCTTTCGAATTCGCCATTGTACCAGACCAGTCACCCGTATTGAAAGCCTCCACGGGTTTTGCTTTTGAAGCAGACCAGGAATACGAGTTTCAACTGGACACAAACGATTCTTTTCAAAATCCCCTGGAGACATATAAAGTAAGTAAAAAGGGAGGTGTTGTTAGCTGGAAACCTGCAATGTTGAGTCAAATGAAGGATAGTACGGTGTATTTCTGGAGAGCCAGAAATACATCCGGAGCATTGAATTCAATCTGGAGGATGAGTTCATTTCAATACATAAAAGGCAAAAGGGGCTGGAGTCAGGACCATTTTGATCAGTTCAAGAAAGATCATAAATTATTTGTGGAGATGAATGAGGCGAATCGCAGTTTTTATTTTTCTCCCTCGGTAAAAAAATTAACCTGCCAGACGACGTCCACGTTAAACTTTTCAGATCTGGGCGATATTCTGTATAAGCTGGATGCAGACCTTCAGGAATACGGGGGATGTGGTCTTGGTCCGGCCATACATATTGCCGTGCTCGATTCCCTGACATTCAAGCCCTGGGGAACGCCCTTCAAAGGACAGAATGCCAATCATTATTTTGGACAGCTCAATTTCGACGGCAATTGTGGAAAGCCCAGAGTGCAGAATTTCTTCATATTTCAGGCTTCGAATGCCACGCAATTGGCCGGCCTGAAAGACATGCTTGTTAACAAGGTGCCGAATGGCAACTACATTCTGGCATGGACCTGGATCCGCAACGACTTTTCGAAATGGGACGCCATCGATCCCGGAATGCGTGGCGTTTTCACAGCCTTGGGTTCTGATTCCATAACCAATATCACCAACGATTCCATGCCTTACATCTTCCTGGTCAAAAAAGGCAAGCCACAGTCGGCCATCGAAGTCATTGGAAAGAAATACGATGAGTTTATCTATCTGACGTCCAATCTTCAGAACAGCCTGACCTATGGCAACATTACCTCGAACATTATTGGTCCTGCATCCCAATGGGACAGCTTGCACTGGGATCATTATGCCTTGGGCAATAAATTAGGAGACTCGCTATCACTGAGTATGCATGGCTTGGCTAAGGACAGACAGACCATTATGGCCGACCGGACATTCAAGGCAAATCAGAAGAAGAACCGCATATCAAATCTTCTCAATCCCGAGTCCGCTCCCTTCATGGAATTAACCCTATTTCTCAGCGACAACGTCAACCAAAGTGCGCCTCAGCTGGATCGCATGATGGTTCTTTACGAAGGCGTCATGGATCTTGCCATTAATGCCAACGAGCATTTTGAATTTTACTCAGATACGATTCAAGAGGGAGAAAAACTGAAGTTCAGCGTGGCCATCAGGAACATCAGTGATTATGATGCCGACAGCGTACTTATTGATTATTTCATTATCGACAAGAACCGGAATAAGATCAGGATTCCCTATCCGAGACAGCGTCCTCTGAAGGCAGATTCTTCCTTTATTTCAAGCGTGGAAATTAGCACCCTCGGTTTAAGAGGCAACAATACCTTGGCCATTGAAGTTAATCCAAACGGCGATCAGCTCGAACAGGATCATTTTAATAATTCGGCACAGCTTCCATTTTACGTTTCAGGTGATAATACGAATCCACTGCTGGATGTAACCTTTGATGGCGTGCACATTTTGAACGGCGATATTATAAGCGCCAAGCCCGAAATTGTCATTCAGCTATCGGATGAAAATCCCTACCTGGTATTGGATGACACATCTGATTTTCGTCTGTATATGACGGATCCGCAAGGCATGGAAAAGCAGTATTTCTTCCAGTCGACCAACAGCAATTATTCCATTCAATTCATTCCGGCTGCCTCAGGAAAAAACAAGGCCAAAATTGAATTCAGACCCCTGTTGACCCAGGACGGACTTTACGGTTTAAGGGTTCAGGCAAGAGATCGTTCTCAGAATGAGTCAGGTGACGTGGACTATAAGATTACCTTCGAAGTTATCAACCGTTCTACCATCACCAACCTGATGAATTACCCGAACCCATTCTCGACCTCAACTAAATTTGTTTTTGTCCTCACGGGCTCAAAAATACCAGACGACATGCAGATTCAGATCATCACAGTCAGCGGTAAGATTGTTAAGAGCATCGATATGGCTGAAATGGGTCCCATCCGAATCGGCCGGAATATCACTGAATACGCATGGGATGGCCGGGACGAATTTGGGGACAAATTGGCCAATGGTGTGTATCTGTATCGCGTGAACACCCGTCTGAATGGTGAGAGTATCGAGCATCGTTCCACTTCGGCCGATGGATATTTCAAACAGGGATTCGGCAAAATGGTCATTTTGCGATAAAATAGATTACTAGCCCTTGAATTTATAGATTTGCTGACATGCTAAAATCCTACGCCAAATATCTGCTATTGTCACTGCTGACAGGTTTTATGCTGGCCTTCTCATGGCCGCATACGGGCAACCTTGAGTGGTTGATCTTCATTGGCTTTCTTCCCCTGCTTTATGTGGAAAAGAAGATTTCGGATGAAGGCCTGAGGTTTACGTCGCTTAAGGTTTTTGGCATGGCCTATGTGGCTTTTTTCGTCTTCAATGTCACGACAACCTGGTGGATCAGGCTAGCATCTCCGGGAGGTATGGTTCTTGCCGAGGTCTTTAATTCCCTCTTTATGGCTACGGTTTTTTGGCTATTTCATCTTACGCGAAAACACATCAATGATAAGGTGGGTTATGCCTCGCTCGTATTTTACTGGATCGGATTTGAATACCTCCACATAAACTGGGAACTCTCCTGGATATGGTTGACGCTCGGCAACGTTTTTGCAAACAGGATATACTGGATCCAATGGTATGAATATACCGGTAGTCTTGGCGGTAGTTTGTGGGTTCTTTCTTTCAATGTGCTGCTGTTTTACACCTTGCTCAGAATCCGGCAGGCAGAGGGAATAAAGCGTCTTTTTATTCTTCGCTTGATCAGTTTGGTCTGCCTCATCGTCCTGCCCCTTGCCGTGTCATTCATTCTTTTCAATACCTACCGGGAAGCGATAGATCCCATTGAGGTTGTGGTGGTGCAACCCAACATTGACCCATACAAGGATAAATTCCAAGGTATGCACGAGTACGATCAGATCGATCGCTTGATCCGTTTGTCAGAAGAAAAGATCACCGAGAATACCGAATTGGTATTTGGGCCCGAAACTGCCTTTCCGCTGGGGTATTGGGAGCATGAGTTGGATTATATCTACGGTACGGAGAAGGTGCGGGAGCTCATTTCAAGACATCCGGAAATTAAATACGTCGTGGGCTTGTCAACCATTAAATTGTATGTAAAGGGTGAGGAGACGTCGCCAACAGCCAGATATTTGAACGATGGCTCGGGCAATATGTATGACTTCTACAACACAGTCATGCAAGTTGATTCTAGCCCTGATCTTCAGATATACCGAAAGTCTCAATTGGTCCTGGGGGTGGAGAAAATGCCCTTTACAGCCAAATTCAAACTGCTCGATAAATTGTCCATTAAACTTGGTGGCGCATCAGGTAGTCTGGGCACGGAGAAAGAGCCTCTGGTTTTCAGGTCTAAGAGCCGGGATGGCCGGGAAATCAATGTTATTCCTGCCATTTGTTATGAATCTATATTCAGTGAATACCTTACGGAATTTGTTAAAAAAGGAGGAAATATCCTGGGCGTGGTAACAAACGATGGTTGGTGGGGAAATACACCGGGCTTCGCCCAACACCTTGCTTACAGTCGTCTGCGGGCCATTGAATTGAGAAGGTCGGTTGCGCGGAGTGCCAATACAGGCATTAGTGCACTTATCAACCAAAAGGGTGAGTTTCTTCAGAAAAGCGCATGGTGGACTGAAGACGCGCTAAGAGGTGAGTTAAACTTGAACAATGACATCACGTTTTACGCTGAACACGGCGATTACATCGGTCGAATAGCGGCTTTCTTTGCTGTATTGATAGTTGTCTGGTTCATGGTGCGTTTTCTGCGCCGGAACTCCAAACTGGATCAGCTTTGACAGGTAAATTTTATTGTTCCACCGGATGGTGCAATTCTTCTTCGGCTGTTATTTTCTGAAGTTCAACAGCATCTGTACCCAAGTATCTTTTCACGCCGGCGTGCATCAAGTAGATGAGCGGCGTAAGAATAATGGCTATCATTAATTTGAAGAGATATCCGTTGAATGCTGCCTGCACATATATCTCGGTGGTCCACTTACCTGGCCACCAGAAAGCAATGCCTGTTACAATAAAGGAGTCTACCAACTGGCTGACAATGGTTGATCCAGTGGCTCTAAGCCAGATCATTTTGTTTCCTGTGAGGTTTCTCAAAAACCAGAAAATACCGACGTCAACGAACTGAGAGATGATGAATCCGGTA
>JAHECH010000463.1 GCA_024641835.1 Deltaproteobacteria bacterium | reverse complement strand
TTCCTTCCTTGGGTTGCATCGATGAGTCTTTTGTCCTCTTTCGCTTCGTCACGCAGTCTCTTGATGGGTGCTGCACTCGGGGATATGATTGCCACCACTCTACTGGAGACAACTGAGTTTCCAAAACCAATATTGACAAGTTTATGGCTCATACCCTGCCTCCTTTCACTCCACATTCTGCGCCTGTTCCCTGAGTTTCTCCAGTTCAGCCTTCATCTCCACTGCCATGAGAGAGATGGATGAGTCAGAAGCCTTTGTGCTCATCGTATTAATCTCCCGATTGATCTCTTGCAACAGAAAATCAAGCTTTCGACCGACGCTCTCCTCGGAGGAAATGTAACCCGTAAACTGATCGAGATGGCTTCTGGTTCGGGAGATCTCTTCCGTGATGTCGCATCGATCGGCAAAAATAGCTATTTCCTGCACAAGCCTGCCTTCGTCCAATTGGATCTCATTCGCGAGACGCCCGACCCTTTCCCGGAGCTTTCTCCCGTAGTCTTTCACCACAAGCGAAGCCCTGGCCTCAATCTCCCCCAGGCATTTCCGGATGAACAAGATCCTGTTCGTGAATTCCTGTTCGATAGCCTTCCCCTCCTGGTTTCTCATGGTCTCACAAGATTCCAGCGCCCGCCTCATGGCTTCCTGGATCCCTAGCCGGACCTCGTCAGCACTTTCCTCCTCAGGCTTGAAGAGGATGATATCTTTGAGCTGGCAAAGATCAAGGGAGTTCACCTTGTTTTCAAGCCCGAAGTGATCGCTCAGTTCTTTTATGATACGGAGATAAGATGTAACAAGGGGTACATTGAGCTCGAGTCCATAGGACTCTTCCCCCTCTTTCTCGATCTGGACTGAGACTTCAACCCTGCCCCTTTTTATCCTGGAAGCCACAAGAGATCTGATTTCATCTTCAAAGCTCTGAAAAGCTCTGGGCAAACGCAGAATGACATCCCGGAACCGGTTGTTCACGGTTCTGATCTCGGCGATGAACATCTTTCCACCTCGACTCCATTCGCCCCGTCCAAAGCCGGTCATGCTCCTGATCAAAGATTCTCCCCCTTACCTTTCCTTAGTACGTCGGTTCATAAATTCGGTTAGGTATCTTGAGACAAGGGATCTGTAATGGGGCCTTCACAACGCTTCAACCTGTGCCTCCAGCCCCCTTATCTGGGCTCTGTATTTCTCCCGGACCTCGTTAAAATAACCAATGTTCGTGGAATCTGCATAATCCCTGTAGGTCCAACCCAGAGGTTTGAAGCTGCCCTTGTGGAAAACCAGGGTCAGATCCGCATAAATGCCTTTGGACAGGTATATCCGGTGCGTATAATTCTTGCCAGTGGCCAGGACCAGTCGTTCAAGGGAGATGTATCCAGGATCGATGTTGATTTGTCTATTGCCCCCGACGAGGTACTTCTGCTCTATGAGGTTGGTGGCCAACTTCACGTCCACGATCGCCTCCGGCCTGATCAATCTCTTGAAGGCGACGAACAGACGATGGAGAGGCCAGCCCATTTCCCTCTCATAGTATCTTGTGCGGTCAAAATAGAGACGGGGACTCCTCCATTCCAATGGACCATAGGCCTCTTGCAGTTCACCGATCACCTGGTCAATCAAGGTCTCTTGAGGTGAAAAGAGACTGAATATGAGCTTCACATCCTCTGGTTCATGGAGCGTGCTCACTGATACTCCGGATTAGCCCCCGTCAGAGCGCGACGCGCCAGTGACAACACCCGCCTCCCGGTAGCACAGAAATGGTGCAAGGTGCACGGCGCAATGTCTACGGAGGAGCCTTTCTTGCGGGTATTCCCGGCCTGCCCCTTGTGAGCTTTGCGCGCCACGCCCCATCTATGGCCTCTTGAGATGCTCGCGGATGACGTGCTTGAGCTCCTCCGCTTTGACAGTCGATGTCCCCACCTCACCGACAACAATACCAGCTGCCAGATTGGACATGACAGCCGCTGACTTCAAGTCCATGCCTGAGGCTAAACCGAGGCTAAATGTACTGATGACGGTATCGCCCGCACCGGTCACATCAAAGACCTTCCTCGCCATGGTAGGGATATGGCTTATCTCGCCGTTCTTTTCAAAGAGGGTCATCCCGTCTTTGCCCTGGGTAATGAGCACTGACCGGCATTTCAGGCCCCAGAGGATCTTTTTTCCCGCCTGGATCAAGCGATCGTCATCAAGGATCGCCATTCCGCAAAACGCCCCCGCCTCATGATGATTGGGTGTAATCACATCGATTCCGTGGTAGTATTCAAAATGGCCCGGTTTGGGGTCCACAGCAAGAGTGATATGGGATCCGGCGAGAATTTTCCTTATCCCTTTCATGAGTGGGGCGGAGATAACGCCTTTCCCGTAGTCCGAGACCACCACCCCATCGATTTGGCCCTTCACTCTCTTGACAAAATCCAGAAGGCCCTTGATATTTTCGTCTCGAATCGGTTTTCGGCCTTCCCTGTCAAACCTGACAACCTGCTGGCTGTGGGCGACGATTCTCGTTTTAATGGTGGTCGGTCTGTCGGGCTCTATCAAAATCCCCTCTGTGCTGAACCCCAGGGCACTGATCCTTTCCTTGAGATCTTTGCCTGTTCCGTCATCACCGACCACACCACAGAGAATGGCACGACCGCCCAGGGAGGCGATATTGTTGATCACGTTAGCGGCGCCTCCGAGCATTTTCGTCTCTTGCCTGACATCGACCACCGGAACAGGAGCCTCCGGGGAAATCCGGCTCACATCTCCCCAGATATATTCATCCATGATGATATCTCCGATCACCAGGATGGTGGCGCCTGAAAACCGGTCAATGTACTTCATGAGTTTCCTTGTAGTATGATCCAGCCGGATTTCCTTCATCATCCTTGCTATGTTCCTTAGAGTCCTTTTTGCATGCGCTTTTATTCGCCTTCGCCAGAACACCCTGTAGCTCGCCACAGGAATGATCGGCTTTCGCACAAGGCTGCGCGACCCGACTGTGATGCCGAGAGGCGCCCGCAGATTGGCTTCGGCGCACTTGCGCTCAAGATACCCCGCTCCTCGCAGCTGGGAGCTTCATTGGGTCTATCAACTCACGCAAGTTATCACCAAGCTCGGAGATTGTCTATAAAATTGAATGCTCTTCGCACACTGATTTCCGCCGATCTGAATGTTGACATCTCTTGCCCCTTCCAGGTATACGATTAAGCAGCAAGGGGCGGATGAGCCTTGCCTTCCGCGACCAGAGGTGGACTCCCTGAACGACTAGGGCTGGGGTCGGAGACCCCGATCAAAGTCCATTTCTGGGTTTGAGTCGGGTTGTCGCAGGTTTTTCTTTATAGGGCTGCCGAAGACAATAGACACGGAGATACGATCTATCTGGAGATACGCCTTTGAAAATCATCATCGTCGGGGCTGGTGAGGTTGGCTTTCATATTGCCCAAAGACTCTCGGAGGAGAATCAGGATGTCTTCCTCATCGATAAAGACCCGGAGAAGGTTAGCCGAATCGAAGAGAACCTGGATGTGCAGGCCATATTGGGGTCTGGGACGAGCCCAGAGACCCTTAAGGCCTCAGGCATCAAAGAGGCAAACATGCTCGTTGCAGCAACCGACAGCGATGAGGCCAACCTGGTCGCCTGTCTGCTTGCCAAGAACCTCAATCCCTACCTTATCAAAATTGCCCGCGTTCGCAGCCAGGAGTATTTGAGGGAAAAAGAACTCTTTGGTAAAGAGCTCCTTGGAATCGACCGGATCATCAACCCGGGATCTGAATTGGTGGAAAGCATACGCAGCCTGATGACGGTTCCGGGCGCTTCAGATGTGGTCGATTTTGTGGATGGCAAGGTCAAACTCCTAGGCATCACGATCAAGCCGGAATCCCCTGTCGCAGGCCGACAGCTCCTTTCTTTCAAAGGCGTGGAGGGAAAGATGCTCGTGGGCGCCATTGTGCGCGGAGAACAGGTCCTCATTCCCCGCGGAGAAGATTCGGTACAGGCAAAAGACCTCATTTATCTGGTGGTGAGGGCGGACGAACTCCTCCGACAGCTTCATTTTCTGGGACTCGAGCACGAGGAAGTGCGGAGGGTTTTTGTTGTAGGTGCAGGTGAGACAGGAAGCGCCCTGGCCGCCGCACTCGATCACACGGGGGTGCATGTCAAAATGATTGAAAGAGACGGTCATCGATGTGAAATTTTGGCAGAGAAGCTGAAAAACGTGATCGTTATCCGTGGAGATGGAACGGACAGGACTCTTCTCGAAGAGGAAAACATCTGTGATGCGGATTATATGGTGGCCATCACTGGAGATGAGGAGAGTAACGTCCTCATTTCCCTTCTGGCTAAAGGCATGGGCGTCAAGAAGACCATCACCAGGGTGAGTAAGTTCAGTTACATCCCTTTGGTTTCTGCGATTGGCATTGATACGGTGGTGAGTCCCAGGCTCTCCGCGATCAGAGCAATTCTTCAGTATATCAGGCGGGGCAAAATCATGTCTGTAGCACCGTTAAAGGGCGAGCA
>JAHECH010000462.1 GCA_024641835.1 Deltaproteobacteria bacterium | reverse complement strand
GGCCATGCGGCAATGGAGACCTTTCTAATCCTCAATGGCTTCGAAATTGTCGCGGATGTCAATGAGCAGGAACGTTTCATACTTGATCTTGCCGCAGGTAAGATCTCCCGTCAGGAACTCGTAGCCTGGCTCGGTGATCACATAACCCGCGGCTGAAATCGGACGTGCAGAACAGGTCCGCTGGTTTGGCACGCGGCTTACCCGCATCGATGGCGCAGACGCGAAGCGCACGAAGGTGGAGGGCGGGAACAGGAAACCACACAGCCCCGCTGTGCGGAGGATAATTATGTCTTTGGCTGATATTATTATGAAGATGCCTTGGTGGTACCTTATCATCATCATTCTATTTAGTTTGTATTACGCCATCCGAGGAATCATGGAGCAGAAAATTATTCATGCTAAAGGTCCTTTGAGTGAAGCACAAAAAGTCATTTACTCTTATATTCAAGAATTCGTGTTCAAAGTCGTCTTTACGGTATCAGGTTTTATGGCGTTGTTTATCGCAAATTATATTTTTTCATCTCTAAAATCAGTTAATGATATTGGAGCGGGTACAGCCGTTCTCCTAATATTCCTTATTTTCTGGGGCATTACTGGAGTAAGTGGATACCTTACTTTCCTTATCGTGTCAGGTAAATTCCCGACTCTTAAGTGAACTGCCTTGCCACCAACGAAAAGAGGCGCAGCAAGCATTAAAAGAAGTGAGAGAATGGGGGACGGTCATAGGAAAATAACTAACTTTACATGGTAAAGGCGGTGTGGTAGGAAATACACATGCCGAGATTAGCCCGATTAGACGCAGGTGGTGTGCTGCACCATGTTATTATTCGCGGTATTGAACGCCGAAATATTTTCGAAGATAATAAGGATCGTGACAATCTTTTGAAGCGCCTTGGGGAATTATTGCCTGCCACCAAAACCTCGTGCTATGCCTGGGCAATGTTATCCAACCATGCACACTTCCTTTTGCGAACGGGAACAACGGGGCTGTCATAAAGCGGGACGCTCTTTTAAAATTTAGTTTAAAAAGTATCTCCCGGAATTATATGGGATATGAAATCATAAAAGTTTTGAAATCTATTTTATCATCGTTACTGGAGATCGAAATCATAGGCGAAAGAGTTTCCATTTTGATTGATTAAAAGAGCAATTGAATTTTAAAAGAGCGTCCCGCTGCAGCACTTCGCTTTCCACTTCGATAGTTACCTCCACAAAGAACACTGGGTGCACCCTATGGATAACGCGGCTCGTGGCCCCAATCAACGCGGGTTCATTGGTATCAAAAAAAAGATGTCTTCGGCTAGTGTCAGCCTGTGCCGGATTTAGTTGTTAAAGCCCCCCAAATGATTTAAAAGAATCCAAAAGTGCTCGCATGAGGACGGATAAGAAAATTCTAAGGAGGGAACATGAAAGAGGCAAAAATATGGTTCATGAACGCCCGGGCCCATCGTTTCCTGGAATCCACAGCCATCAAGGGAAGACAGATACTGGAATACTCGGGCTGGCTTGATCGCCTTGAACCCGGTGATATCGTGGCGGTCAAAACTCACATGGGCGAAGCGTACAATGTGGGATACTTGCGGCCCGTCATTGTTCGTACCATTGTTGAAGCCCTCAAAGCGCGAGGATGCAAGCCCTTCGTGACCGACACGACCACCATGCCCTATCATCCCTGGATCAGCCGTACCCTGGCCATGGATTACCTGGAAACCGCCAATCGGAACGGTTTTAACCAGTCCTCCATGGACTGCCCCGTGATCATTGCAGACGGCTGGCTCGGCACGGATGACATCACGGTGGATCTCCAGGGAAAGGGGAATTACCTGAAGAAGCAGTTCGTGGCCAGGGCCATTGCGGATGCCGATGCCATGCTCTCTGTGGCCCACTTCAAGGGGCATCCTGCAGGAGGCTATGGCGGAGCGATCAAGAACATCGGTGTGGGGTGTGCGAGCAAGCGGGGGAAGATGAACCTCCATGGAGCGCTGGCAGGAGATAAACCGATCATCGACCTGTCCATTTGCCCGGGGAAGGAGTGCGAGTGGGTGGAAACTTGTGTGGACTGCTGCCCGGAAGGCGCCATCCAACTCACCGAACAGGGGCTGAAGATCGACCAGGAGCTTTGCGTATACTGTTTCGCCTGTGCCAACTTGTGCGTAAACATGGCAGGGGTGAAGGGTATCCAGCGTTTTGACCATCTCCCTGCTCTCGGGCGGCGGATTGCAGACTCGGCCCTGGCCGTCATGGCGACGAAAGAGCCTGGAAAGGTCTTTTTCATGAATTTTGCTGTGGATATCACACCGGTGTGTGACTGCTACGGATGGACCGATACCCCCATTGTCAATGGTCTCGGCGTGTTCGCCTCCTATGATCCCGTAGCGTTGGACAAAGCATGCATCGACGCGATGAACCGGGCGCCAGGTCTCATCAACTCTGACGCCGAGGACTTCGGTGCCCTCGAGCCGGGTGCCAAGAAACTGAACCTCATCAAGGGAAAGGATATAGAACCTCAGGTATACGGCGGCGTAGAGAACGGTCTTGGGACGGACAAGTATGTCATCGAAGAAGCGCCTTTGGACAGGAGCCAGGGCGCCATAGCCCGTTTTTACCCAGAGGTGAGAGCTAGGAAACTCAAAGGCATGTACGCGCGCAGCCACCCCCTCACAGGGCTCGATACGGCCTCATTCGGTCTTCCCACCGAAGGGGTCGTCAACCCGCGGCACCCTGAGAAAAAAACTGGGCAAGGCTGATCAAAAAAATCTGTGAGGTGGACCCGCTGACTTGCCCGAAATGTTCAGGAAAGATGAAAGCAATGAGTGCGATAGAGGACGAGGATGTCATAAAAAAGATCTTCAAGCACCTGTAATGGGGCAATAGGGCACATCGTTCTATTACTTTTTGGGGTTGGGGCGAGAAGGCGAAATGAAGAGGGTATTTGATGGGCTAAGTAAATCGTATCGGATGCATTTTCCCGCCCATTGGACATAGGAAATAATGAAATGATGTACGTGCCCTATTACATGTGAGAGTTGGTATCCTCCATCGCGCGCTTGGGGTCGAAATCCTCGAAGGATTTGGTTCTGGATTGGAACGCATGACGAATACCAGCGAATGATTAAGAAAGAGTGCTAACATGCGCCTGCACGAGGACCGGGCGTGGGCTCGCGGCCTGTGAGGCGCGGCGGTTATATGCAAAAAGTGAGAAGAAAAAATGATACAATAGGCGCATATGCTTAGCGTTTCAGCGTCCCAATTAGGAAAATAGCATGCGTTTCAGTCACCTCACGGCGGTCACTCTTGTCGGGACACTTCATCTTGTCGTCCCTCTCGTCTTGATCCTGTGGGCCTGGGGAACAAGCTACGCCAGCATCATGGCATTGGCAATTCAGGTGCTGGTCCTCATTTCTTACACGGCATTTATCTTCCTCATGGGGTCATGGGTCTTCGCGAGTTTCTATTTGCGTTACGTGGTCCTCATCCTGGCGATAGCGGTCGCCATACGGTCTCTCATCCACGTAAGGAATTTGCCTTTCTTTGTGACGCCTCATTTCGGGGGCTGGATTGGATACTGCGCGGGGGTAGTCATCACAATCGTGCTGGTCTACTTGGTTGCGGGGTCGGTTCGGTCTCACTTCTATGACGAGACGCCCGTTAGTCTTGCTTTCCCCTTCAGGAATGGCGTATATGCCGTCTTTGAAGGAGGTAACGGCAGAGCCAGTTCTCTCATGAACTATCACTATGGTGCATCAATGCACAAGGGCGCCCGCACAAATCTTTCCATGAAATACGCCGTGGACATCACAAAGCTCACACGGTGGGGAAATGACGCCGACGGGTTCCTGCCCATTCGAAACGACAAGTACGCCGTCTTCAATCAAGTCGTCTACAGCCCTTGCGATGGCGAGGTCTCTGACGTCGAAGACAAGTGGCCCAATGAAACGCCGTGGAGCGGCAAGCCCCCTTACAACGTGGGCAACCATGTCTTGATTACGTCAAGCAACTTCGGTGTTCTCATGGGTCACCTGCTAAAGGGAAGCATCCTGGTGAAGACGGGAGAGAGGGTCAAGAAGGGGCAACCCATCGCGCAAGCGGGAAACTCCGGATGGACGAGTCAGCCGCACCTTCACATCCAGGCGATGCGAAAATCGGCTGGCTCATTCTGGGGGTGGGAGGGAATCCCCATCTTCTTCGACGGTAAGAATCCGGTGAAAAACACTCTCTTCTTTGAGCGCTAGTGCTTGGTCAGATCGAAGGGAATCTCGCCCGGCCTTTTGTCGTGTAAGAGCGGGACGTTGGTGAAATGGTGAAATTCGAGCTCGCTGGGTTACAAGGGAGAATGTCACAGAAGGAGAGGGGTTGAAGATAAAGATAGCCAAAAGAAGGAGGGCTCTAATGAAACCTACATTTCGTTCGATTTCAATGCCGGTTTGTTTGCTGTTTGTCTTTGTTCTTTCTCTAACAGCGTGCAGCACGGGCAAGGGCGGCCTGAAGCAAGCGGTGG
>JAHECH010000461.1 GCA_024641835.1 Deltaproteobacteria bacterium | reverse complement strand
TTTTGTGCGCCCGGCAGGGCGCATTCACTTGGAGGTGTAAGTCCTCTACTGGCCCGGTAGGGGGAACAGTTAGCCGGACGGCAAGGGTGTCCATCGCGAGGTGGAATCTGAAGGAAGCTGCAGGCAAAGCGCTGGCCCGACGAAGAGGAACCGCATAGGAGGCATGCATGCTGGATGAGGGGGCAAATCTCTCTAAAGTCCGATACCTGCACGGAAAGCAGGCATGTAGATGCGGCGGGTATAAGCGGGAAGGTGGATGCGCATTACCCGGGGAGGTCTGTCAGTCTGCCTTGAGCTACCAACATCGAAAGGTGCTGGGATGGACTGGCAGAAGTCAGCAGATGGCATAGTAGGCTCACTCGACCGAGCTGAAGGCCGGAACATGGATTACAGGACAGGGGCTTAAATTTCGATGGCAACGGAGACACAGACAAGTAGGGCTGAGATGCCTGATACTGCGCCGGGAGGCAGCGGACGGAATCTGCGAGGTAGCGGTGGCGGTGTGTCAAGGGCCACGGCAAGGAGAGGGAACACTTGTCCAGGAACCGAGAACGTGATGGAAGGGGTGGTCGAGCGCGAGAACATGAAGAGGGCCTACAGGCGAGTGGTGGGTAATAGGGGATCGGCTGGAGTAGACGGGATGGGAGTGGAAGAGTTGAAACCCTACCTGCAGGAGCACTGGGGTCGGATCAGAGGAGAGTTGCTGGAAGGCCGATACCAGCCGCAAGCGGTGCTTCGGGTTGAAATACCGAAGCCTGGAGGGAAGGGGATGCGAAAGCTTGGTATCCCCACGGTGGTGGATCGACTGATCCAGCAGGCTATGCATCAGGTGCTTAGCCCGCTATTTGATCCTGATTTTTCTGAAACCAGTTATGGATTCAGGCCGGGACGGAGAGCGCAGCAGGCGATTGCGAAGGCCAGAGAATATGTGGCCGAGGGAAAACGCTGGGTGGTAGACATCGATCTGGAGAAATTTTTCGATCGGGTCAACCATGACGTTCTGATGTCCCGGGTGGCTAGGAAAGTGAAGGATAAGCGGGTGCTGCGCCTCATTCGCCGGTATTTGCAAGCAGGGATAATGGAAGGCGGAGTGGTAAGCCAACCTGAGAGAGGTACACCACAGGGAGGGCCACTGTCCCCTTTGTTGTCGAACATTATCCTGGATGATCTGGATAAGGAACTGGATCGGCGGGGGCACCGCTACTGCCGTTATGCGGATGACTGCAATATTTATGTGGGGTCGAAGCGTGCGGGAGAGAGGGTGATGAAGTCGATTAGCGGGTTCCTTGAGAGGCGTCTGAGGCTTCAGGTCAACCGGGAGAAGAGTGCGGTTGATCGACCTTGGAAGAGGGTATTTCTTGGGTTTTCGATGACATGGGATAAAGTGCCCAGGCTGAGAGTAGCGCCGTCATCGGTGCTACGCTTCAAATCGCACCTCAAGAGGGCCTTCCGGCAAGGGAGAGGGCGTAATCTGTCGCGGTTCGTCGAGGAATTGAAACCAGTGCTTCGAGGGTGGATCAACTACTTTCAGGTTAGCGAGGTTAAGAACACCTTTGAGGAACTGGACGGATGGATCAGACGGAGGCTCCGTTGCATCCTTTGGAGGCAGTGGAAGCGTTCTTTTGCGCGAGCAAAGAATCTGATGAAACGTGGTCTAGGGGAGGAGCAGGCATGGACATCGGCCATTAATGGCCATGGCCCCTGGTGGAACTCTGGGGCAGCACACATGAACCTTGCCTTTCCCAAAAGCTTCTTTGATCAAATTGGTCTCGTGTCACTACTGGATCAGGTTCTGATGTTTCAACGTAAACCATGAACCGCCGTATACGGAACCGTACGTACGGTGGTGTGAGAGGACGGAGGGCGTGAGCCCTCCTCCTACTCGATTCTGTGTGAGACTTTGTGTGAGAGTCTGTCAAAATTTCCCTGCCCAAAACGCTCATTGCCTTGCGCTCTGATTCGCCTGTTGAGTGGAGATAAATTTCGGTGGTCGTCCTGTTTTCGTGGCCTAGGAGACGTTGAATGTCCCCCAGGGGTGCTTGAGCCCTTTCAAGCATTGAAGCCCCAAGATGACGGAGAGCGTGAAAACGGAAGTACCTGACACACGCTTTCCTGCACAAAGTTGTCATAATACGCTTCCTGTCCTTGAAAGGGCCTTCGACGAACTCCCCTATCTTGATACCCCAATAGCGATGCCAGAACACCCAAGGTTTTGACTCGTCCCGATGCTCGTAGCGTTTCAAGAGGAGATGATATAGCCTTTCCGGCATTGGGACCTTTCTAGGGCAAGATGGCCACCCTTTTTCTTCCTGGTATAAAGTGTGACATACCGATTTTCAAAATCCACATCGTGCCAAGTCAGCGTATTAATTTCGCTCATCCGTCCCACAGTAAGCAAAATCGTCGACAGGTAGTCCTGAGTATCCTGATCAGCGGTCACGAACACCCTAAGAACATCCTCTTTGGAAGGCAGATATTTAACCCGCTTTTCGACCGGGGAAAATGGAATCCCGGCAGTAGGGTTGCAATTTATCCAGCCTTTTCTCGGATGACACCCGAAATTGAACAGCGCCCGTAGGTAACGGAGTTCGCTGTTCGCAGTGTAAGGGGACACACCTTCAGCCCTATTAATAAGGTATGCTTCGATCATATCCGGTGTAATCTGAGCGACGTTCAGATTTCCCCATTCCCTCACCCATTTGTGGGCATAATAAACATGGCCTGAATAATAGGCTGCAGTCTTGTACGCCTTGACATGATCCAGCCGCCTATTGACCAACTCCAATAGAGCCATGTCGGTTGGGGTCACCGTCTCCTGTTTCGGTTTTCTCAGCTCCTTCCTTCTTTTTGATTCGGCCGTTTTGGCCTCTTTTTTTGTCTTGAACCAGGCCCCCGTGGGCCTGGTTTCTTCCAGGGTTAAGTCGTACCTCCACCCCTTGCCCTTCACCCAATAGACGCTCATAGAGGTCCTCCTTTCTTGGGAAAAATAGAGAACCCTCGAGCTTCCTGCCGCGCAGTCCCTCCCAATGCTTATAGACCCAGGACAAGCTTTTCCGGAGAAACTGAGCGACCTCCTCGGGGATCATTGTCTCAGATTCATGATCCGCGTCAAGACTTGATGGGTGCAAATCTGTTCCTCCCAAAACTCACTGAAATTCCTGTCAAAGAGAGTTTGATCATGGGAGGAACACGAATGGAACAATGTGCCTATTCGAGACTAGCACGTGGGCTGTATGGTGGTCATGCCACTTGATGTCATCGATTACGAAGTTCCTGGAGCGAAACTTGAAGTTGAAAGTGAATCGGACCAAGAGCGCAGTGGCCAAGCCCTCGGAGCGCAAATTTCTTGGCTATACGGTCACGATTGAACGCAAAGCACGCTTGAAGCCAGCCTCAGAGTCGGTCAAATGGAGCAAAGACCGCATACGCCAAATTACAGGACAAAGGGCAAGGGGAAGAAATATCCAGGGGGTGATTGAAGAGCTGAATACCTACCTTCGAGGATGGTTCAACTACTTCCGATTGGCGGAGGTGAAGCAATCTTTTGATATCCTGGATCATTGGATACGCCGCCGTCTTCGCAAACTGATGTGGAGGCACTGGAAGAAACCCAAGACCAGGTACAAGAAGATGGTTCAACTCGGTGTCAAGGCAGATCGAGCGAAGAAGGCGGCAGCGGACCCTGGTACAATGCGGGTGCCTCACACATGCACGTTGCCGTCCCAAACTGATTGATCGAAGAATGGGGACTACTGAGCCTTCTACAAAAACATGGGCAAGCTCATCTCTCCTCGTCCTTGTGAACGCGGGTAGTGGTCCACCCGAAGAATAATCGGACCAGGCCAAGGGGAGCTGAGGGTGCGCCAACCCAAGGAGCGAACGAATCACCTCCAGGACAGAGCGGAGAGGGGAGCGACGGAAAGTCCGGAGGGGTTTACTTGAACCGCCGTCTACGGACCCCTACGCACGGTGGTGTGGGGATTGCGCCTTGCAAGCGCATGAGATACAGCTGCCTGAGATGGCAGCCGCAGTAAAGCTTAGCCAGCAGCTGCGTACCGAGTCTTGCGTGGTGGCCGGTAACGGCCCCTGCGAAGCGCAGACAGGAAGTCTGCAGGCCGGAACGAAAGTGAACGGAGAAATAGCCCCGAAATCCAACGTGGTTGAAGTAGCCGACCTTGTTTCCCAATGGGGAAGGCAGAATCACAGGGTGCGCCAAGGCAAGTGCCCTGTGACGCTTCCGGGGTTCGTACCGCCGGCATGCAGCCGAAGGATCTCATGTGAACAAGGGAGATCCGTCAGGTTCCCCGCCACAGCGGGGTAGGGTCCGACAAGCCAACAACGTGAGGAAGACCTGAAGACCTGGCGGAAGTCAGACTGGCTGATAGTACTCCGAGGTCGGGAGAGCCGATCACATGGGGAAGCGGCCAGCGAAGAGTGAATCGTTCTTGGGAAACATAAGCTCCATACAAAGGGAGGATACGGCCTTCTATGCAAAGAGAAG
>JAHECH010000017.1:628-17136 GCA_024641835.1 Deltaproteobacteria bacterium | reverse complement strand
CCCCCCAGCTTAGACTGTAGCTCGAATATGCCAGTCTTCAGACCGGCCCGCTGCAAATAGCAGGCAATGATGAGTCCATGGTGCCCTCCGCCCACGACAATTGCATCATAACTCTTATCACCCATCTGCTCCCTCCTTGGAATCTGGTATGGTTTCCCGAACGAAAATCTCTTGTCTGTAGCGGGCTGCTTAAAAATACCCACTGTGCAGGCTGATCAATAACGCAGCAGATCGGCCTTTTTCATCAGCCTGCTAATGCATGACCCGTCCACCGTCCACCAAGAGTGTCTGCCCTGTGATGAAGTCACTGTCGTCCGAAGCGAGGAAAATAAGAGCCCCGAGGAGATCGCCGGGCTGCTGCAGTCGATTCAGAGGGGTTCGGCTGACATCGTACTTTTCAACGTCTGCAATCGACCTGCTGGCTTCCGTATCCGTAAATCCTGGAGCAATTGCATTGATATGGATATTGTGAGGGCCCAATTCGACGGCGAGAGCCCTGGTCAAACCCACCACTGCACCCTTGGAGGCCACATAGTGTACAAAGCCATGGGATCCCGTGAAGAAGGTCTCCGAAGAGAGGTTGATGATCTTGCCTTTCCTCTGCTCCTTCATATAGGGGAACACCGCCTTCGTGCAAAGCCAGGGGCCTTTGATGTTCACCGCCATCACCTTATCCCAAAGACCGGGATCGATCTCATGGAAGGGTTTTCGAAGAAGGCCGAAGATGATGGCTGCATTGTTCACCAGGATGTCAATCCTTCCAAAGGACTTGAATGTGTCCTCCGCAAGCTTTTTCGTGTCACTTTCGCTGGAAACATCGGCCAGGATCGCTTTTACCCTGCCCCCCAAGGATTCGATCTCCTTTACCGTGTCCCTGAGGTCAGCGATATCGACAGCCACGATTTTGGCGCCCTCTTTGGCCAGGGCCGTGCAAAACGCCCTCCCCAATCCTCTGGCGGCTCCTGTTACAATGGCCACTCTGTCCTTGAGTCTCATCTCATCGCTCCTCGTCTTAAGAAATTCTCACAGGCTGGTATCGGCGAAGCCAATTTCACTCATGGCCTATTCTCCTGCGTACACTTTCCGAACCAGCTTTGCTTTCATCTCAAAGCGTGGAAGAGTCCCTTCAGCGACCAGTTGCACGTCAGCTCGGAATACCAGTTTGTCTCTCAGCGCTTCCTCCAGTTCGTGTTTCAGCGCCTCAAGATTCTTTTCAGCAGGTGAATATTCCACTTGAATCTTCATCGGAGGCTGTACTTTCGGGCCTGGTTCATCCAGGAGAACGATCATGTCCCCTGTTGTTCTTGGCCGGAAAGAGGTGACCACATCTTTTATCGCTGAAGGGAAGACATTCACGCCCAAAACAATAAGCATATCATCGGTGCGACCGATGCATCTTATGCGAAAGCTGGTACGGCCACATTCACATGCATCTGTGAAGACTTTAATCCTGTCCCTGGTCCGGAATCTGACCACCGGGCAAGCCTCCCGATCGAGCAAAGTGTAAACCAGTTCTCCTTCCGCCCCGTCTTTCATGTCCAGCACTTCCCCGGAGTCAGGGTCGATAAGCTCACAGAAGATATATTCCTGAGCGCAGAAGTGCATCCCCTGTCCTGCAGGGCATTCGCCAAAGATGATGGGTGCAGCATCAGAATTTCCCATGCCCTCACTCACAATCGCTTGGTAGTCTTCTTGAAGCCTCTTTTTCACCGAGGGGACTCCTCCTCCCGGCTCAGCCCCAACCACCAGTTTTCTGAAACCCAGTTCTGAAGGTTCCATGTTTTGTTTTTTTCTGACGAAGTCGGCCAGATATTGGGCGTAAGAGGGCGTGCAGTGGAGAAGGTTCCCGCCCAGTCTCTTGGTTGTGACCACAACACGATCCGAGGCCCCTGTTCCGATAGGAACAAAAGCGGCGCCGATATGCTCTACGGCATCCTTTACCGGCAGCCCGCCAACAAAAAAAGTGAGCCCCACCGCGTGGATCACGACGTCTGTCCGTCTTACACCTTTAGCAAAAAGGGAGCGGGCAGTAAGGTTCGTCCAGACTTGATGATCATGTTTCGTGATTCCAACAAAAGTGGGAATACCTGTTGTGCCGGATGAAGAATGGATACGGATGATGTCCTTCATGGGTGCTGCGCAATGCCATCCCAGGGGAGGATGTTCCTCCTGGCTCTTTCTGAGTTCATCTTTCTGAGTGAAAGGCAGCCTATATAAATCATCTAGCCCCTTGATTCTCCTCTTCTCAATACCGTGTTCTTTGAACTTCTTCTGATAGAACGGTGACTTTTTCCACACATAGTCGAACTGCTTCAAGAATTTTTCTTCCTGAATCGGCCGCAGTTTTTCAGGTTTCATGGTTTCAAATTCCCTGTTCAGGAATTCTCTTTTCATCTTTTCTCCTCCCTCATAGATTTGTCCAGGCTGTTTACAAGAACTTCAGCAGTTTGAAAGTCTTCAAGATTTGCATCCACTTCCTCGATTTCCATCGGTACTCGAAGGTTCTTCTTTAGCTCTTCCACAAAAAGCCGATCCTCGCCAGGGTCATACAGGATGCTTCCTTCGTGGTCCAGAGAAGACCAACCCTTGAGGGGAATGACGAGCTTTATCGGCCCCTTTGCTTTGTTGATTTTTTCCGCATAGAGCTTTGCCCCGATGAGAAGCTCGTCTCTTGGAAAGCGTGTCATTGCCCTCATCTCATCAATCTCAAGCACCTTACCGGAGGCAATATATTTTCCTCTGTTCGTTCTGGTTGGGCCTGCACCGGTGAGGTTCAGACAACACGGTGCCCATACCTGAGGAATTCCCCTTTCGCCCGCAGCGTCAAGCCTTGTCATGTCGGCAGCTCTGTTCCCCTTGAACTTCGCCTCTATGAGCCCTGCTGGGACAATCTCTATGACACCATCGAAAAACCCCTGGGATAGGAGTCGATCCATCGCACGGTCACTCGTTCCCTGAGCATGAAAGGGAAAAACATGGTAGCCTTTTTGCGTGAGAAGGTCCTCCACGTGCTTGGCGCATTGATCTGAAAATCCAACTTCCGTGACCGCGATGGAAGGGTAGGGGAGTTTCAGTGCTTTATAGTCATAGGCTTCTTCGACCATCCCTGCAATCGCACCTGCAACCTGGGCAATGGCATTCTTGACCAGGTCATTCATGCCCGCAATCTCCATGATCAACTGCATGACTATCAGGTCCGTCGCTCCAAACCATCTTCCCACGTAGACCGGCATGGCCGCCGGCGTGGCAATCACTTTAGGGATGCCGAAAGGCAGTCTTGACATGACCTGTGATCCGATCAAAGCCATAGTCGCCCCTCCCAGGGCAACGATTCCCTGAAGGCTGCCCCGGGAAAGAAGGTCCAGCGCTTTTTGCTGCGCACCGGCGGTCATGACATTGGTTACAGACAAACGATCTTTTGAAGCCCTGAGCTCTTCCAGGGTCTTGCCCATGAGTCCGGCAATTTCATGGGGGGTGATGTCGGCCTGAAAGCCAGGAAGACCCCCCATGCTCAGGTCCATCAGTATAGGTTCGTGGCCCCTGGAGACGATTCTTTCCTTGAGGAATCGCAGCTGTTCGCCCTTGGTATCTACTGTTCCCAGGATAACAATCTTTTTACCCATGGTCCCTCCATCTGCGGCCTTGAGCGGCAAAAAGTGAATTGTATCTTATTTGGCAACAATCAAAAAAGACATGCTATTCGCTTTGAGGAAAGAGGGAAGAGCTCTTTTGTTCGATGAACACGCTTATGACTGTTCAGCCGTTGTGAATAAAAATGTTTCGCTTGTTGACCCAAGACATTGCAGAGAGGACATGCTTCATCTTTTTTGGAGCTACAGTCTGCCGGATACTACCATGTTTCCTATTTGTCAACAAAAAAATTGGTATAACCGTCGGGAGTGCTCCACTGGCATAACCCCGCAAGCGGATCAGGATAGGAAAATCATCTAGAGTCCCAAGTAGGCTTTTCTTACATGGTCATTTTGGAGGAAGAGTTCACGAGGTCCGTCCAAGACGAAGCGGCCGTTTTCCAACAGGTACGCTCGATCGGCCATCTCTAAGGCGCGTTTAATATCCTGCTCGACGAGGAGGATGGTAGTTCCTCGCTCACGCAACTCTCTTACCGCCTTGAAAACTTCCGTAACCAGCAGGGGGGACAGGGCATACGACGGCTCATCCAGCATGCACAGTCTTGGTCTTGACATGAGACCCCGTCCTATGGCCAGCATTTGCCGCTCACCACCGCTAAGGGTTCTCGCCAGCTGGCCTGCCCGCGCTGCCAAGGCCGGGAAGAGATCATAAACCCATTGGATGGTTTCCTTTTTCTCCCCGTCTGCTGCGCGGGCATAGGCGCCCAATTCCAAGTTTTCACAGACCTTCATATCCGGGAAAAGCCCACCGCCTTCAGGTATATGGGAGATGCCGAGTCTAGCGATAAGGTAAGCAGGCATCTTATCTATTCTTCTGCCAAGAAACTCCACGGTCCCTGAAGATGGAGTCAACAAACCGGATATGGCGTTGAGCAAAGAAGTCTTACCGGACGCATTCGAACCGATCACGGCAACCATTTCCTTCTCATCGATGGCTAAACAGAGATCCCAGAGCACTTGGATCTTACCGTAGGAGATACTGAGGCTGTTAATGTTCAGCATACGCATCCGTTCCCAGATATACTTCAATGACCCTTTTGTTCTTGGCTATTTCCTGGGGCAATCCTTCGGCAATCTTCACACCGTGATGCAGTACGATGATTCTGTCGCATATCGCCATAATCGCTTGCATGACATGCTCGACTAAAAGTATGGTGGTCCCCCCATTCCTTATCCGATGAATTAGGGTCTTGAATGAGTTCAACTCTGTCGCCGTCAAACCCGCCATCACCTCATCCAGCAACAGCACTTGTGGTTCAGTGGATAATGCCCTCGCAACCTCAAGACGTTTTTGCTCAGCGATGGGAAGATTCTTCGCGAGGTCTGATTTCCTTTTTGATAGCCCCACAAGGTCCAAGAGAGTTGCAGCTTTCCGTTGTGCATCCATCGTCCGCATCTTCAATGAAGTACCGCATATGGACCCTAAGAATACGTGGTCAAAGACACTGATGTTGCCGAAGAGTTTCACCGACTGAAAAGTTCTTGCTATTCCCAATCTACAGATTTGGTGAGGCTTCAGGTTGGAGATCCTCTTGCCTTGATATCTTATTTCTCCCTCGGTCGTTCTGAGCGAACCGGATATCAGATTAAAGAGCGTTGTTTTGCCCGCTCCGTTAGGGCCGATCAGTCCCACAATTTCCCCTTCGTTGATGTCGAAGTCGACATCAAACACAGCAGCCAAGCCTCCAAAAAACTTGGTCACCTTTTCACCTTCAAGTATTCCCATACGAATTCAGCAGAACTCCACTAAACTTATTCGGCTAATGCAGGAATTGTAAAGATTCCCATCTCAAGCCTGTCCCAGAGTAGTTTGCGAACCTTAATGGGTCCGCCGTGAATCGTAGTTCGTGCCGGTCACCTGCCTGTCTCGGAGATGAGTGGATCTTTCCTCCGTCTTCTAAAGAGTCCCACCAGCCCATCGGGCAAGAACGAAATGATCACGATGAATATGATGCCGTACAGCAACATGTAGTAATAGGGAAACCTGGACAAGAGAACCTCTGAGGCCATTGTGAGGACACCCGCTCCCAGGATAGGTCCGAAAATCTTTCCCACGCCTCCAAAGAGGGCCATAAGGACGGGGGTGAAGTTGAGGACAGGGTTGAAAGCAATCCTGGGGTCGATATAGGCCCACTTTGTGGCCATCACGGCGCCTGCCATCCCCATAAAAAGACAGCTGAAGGCAAAAAAGAAAATTCGGTATCGAGTCACATTGATCCCGATGTGGGCGGCCGCTTCTTCCGCTTCCCCGATGCTGAATAGAATGAGCCCGTACCTGGATCGCCCGATAAGAAAGGCGACCAAGACGGTCAATGTGACGATGCCTAACATGTAATAATAAATCGCTAAGGAGTCCATTAAGACGACCCATCTGCCGACGGTATGTGCTACCCGAGCCTCCCACCACAGCGCGAAATTTCGGACCAGTTCATTAAGTCCGAAGGTGAAAATGGCAAAGTAAAAGCCTCTCAGCCTCAAACATATGAACCCTGTCAATAGTCCGACGGAAAAACTGAACAAACCGCCACAAGCGACAACCAACGGGAAAGGCAAACGCTCTCCCAGCACCGCGGAGGTATACATCCCAACGCCGAAAAATGTGGCTGTCGCCAGGGACATGTACCGGGTAGGGCCGCAGAACATTGCCCAGCTCACGGTTAGAACAACATACATCAGAATGCTTGTTACGGCTACGGTGGTGTAAGGGGGCGTATAAAAGGGTAAGGTCGCCAGGAGCAATACCAGGAGCAAAGGTAACAAACCGGCTTTTAAGAAAGCCCTTGTATTTTCCATTCACCTATCTCCCTAAGACACCTTCCGGCCTGATGAGAAGAATGAGAGCAAAGATCACATAGGAGACGACCAGCGAGAGACCGGGTTCCACATACATCACCACCGTCGTAACGCCCCCCAGGATCAACCCCCCAAACAAGCTGCCGAGGATGTTGCCCGCTCCACCCAACACAAGCACAATCATGGCAATGATGAGATAGGGGAAACCCATGAGGGGTGTGAGTTCCTGCATCATGCTTACGATCGACCCCGCCAAACCGGCCAATAGAGTCCCAAGTCCAAAACAGAATCCGAGAACGGCCGGAACGTTTACCCCGAGCAATTGGGCCGATTTTTCATTTTGAGCTGCTGCTCTGATGGCTTTCCCAGCCTTGGTGCGCGCCACAAAGAGATAAAAGACGACAATCATCAACAGGGTGAATAGGAGTGCCACCAACCTGTTCGCCTCGAAGGTGAGGCCCAAGAAACGGACGGGGTAATTTAAATAGGAATAGGCTTTGACATTAGGCCCCCACCACAACAAGGCGATATTTTGAATCACATAAAGCAATCCAAAAGAGGCTAACATGGATCGGCCCTCAAACACATCCATGGATTCCGAGGACCTTCTGAGGTACCGGAAAAGAGTCCTGTACGTGAAAAGGCCGATGATGAACAGGATAGGGCCGCAGATGGCGAGAGAAAGGAGGGGGTTGATTCCGAAGATTTTATGTGCGAAGTAGGTGATGAAGGCGCCAACCATGACAAATTCGCCATGGGACACGTTCAGCACTCTGGCGACTCCGTATTGCAGGTTGAGCCCCATGGCGATCAAGGCATAAATACCTCCCATGATTAAGCCCGTGATGGCGACATCAAAGACTAACTTGATGCTCATTCTTCAGCGTATCTCGCTCTCAAAGGTCTATGGTTGATAGATAGCTACCCACCTCAAGAGCAAGACGATGCCCTTGAGGCAGGTAGAGATCACGCCTTAACGCTTCGCGCCTGATCGACCTCATTTGGGTGCAGGCCAATTGGGCTTCGGATATATGGGGGCCGCTGTGCGAAACTCTTTAGGCATCACGACTTCATACACCCCTTTTTGCCACTGCCCAATATTACCCGGCCATTGGACATTGACCCCTTTTTCAAATCTCATGGGACCGATAACGGTGTTAAATGTATCTTTAGCGATGACATCCCTTATCTTCTCCCGATTGAGGTCCCCCACCTTTTGGATTGCTTGCTCCAAAACCTGGAGGGAAGCGTAAGCGGCCGGCTCTCCTCCCATTGCCAATTCTTCACCAAACATTTTCTTATAGGATTCGAAAAGCTCTTTGACCCCCGGGTAGGGCATCTTCGGAGTGAGCGCCCATTGGCCGAAAACCCCCTCGACGCCGGCAGCGCCGAAAGCATCTCTGTAAGCAGGAAACTGAACCCCCACGCCGTTCTGGAAGAACTTCGGATTGTAGCCCAGGGCCGGCATCTGCTTGTTCAAAAGGAAGGTGTGAGGAGGATAACCGTAGTTGAGGACAGCATCCACCTTTTCAGCCTCGATTCTCTTGATCAAAGGAGAGAAAGATTGAATTTCAGGGGGATAGGACTGAAGGATAGGCATCTTGATGTTCGTTTTGCCGACATACTCTTTGACTAAGTCCACATGCTCCAATCCAAACAGGTCTGAGGTATAGATGACGGCGACGGACTTAACACCGACCTCTTGCATAAGCGCCACGGTTGATGGGACCAGCCTGGAAGGCTGCCCCAGAACGACAAAGAAATAGGGAGTGCTGGCCAGCCTCTCATCCAGTTTTGGGGAACTGACCGTGATGCCCATCATGGGCTGTTTATACTTGGTGGCCACAGGAGCGATGGCAAAATTAGAGGCCGTCCCCCAGGGGGGCAACATAAAATCCACTTTGTCCTCGACGATCAATTTCTCAGCCATCTTCACAGAGGTCTCAATGTCACTCCGGTCATCATAGAAAATGAGGTCCACGGGAATGCGCTTGTTATACTTGGGGACAAAGATTCCACCCTTCTTGTTTGTCTCAGCAACCCACAGCTTATACGGGTTCACCTGTGTCGTGATAGCGCCCATGGAGTTGGGGCCTGAAAGGGCAATGGCGCAGCCAATACGGATTTTATCCGGGGCACTATCCGCTGCGGCGGATGGTGTTTGAAGCCAACCGCTCATCAGCAGCATGAAAGCGACCACCAAAACAACCCACGAATGATTCAATGTTGTCGGCAACCTTTTGTTTCGCATTTTGGCCCTCCTTAGTATAAGTTAAAGTTTATTGCTCTGCACCACCTTCCTCTGCCGCCTGTCAGTCCTCCCACCTCCTTCCCCTTTTCCCGTATGGAGAATCCCATGCCGAAGCCGGAGCCCTTCCTTAGAATCAAAGATCAATAAGGCTTCATTCCAAGGGCCTTCCTGTATTCGGGACCTGTCATCGGTTCTCTGCCCAGCATGCGGGCAATCGTCACCGTTTGCTCGACGATCTCCTTGTTGGATAGCGTCACTTCGTCACTATGGGGATATTTGTAAATGGTGTCTTCTTTGCCTACGCGGACATTGCAACCCAGCACTATGGCCAGCGTCGTCAAGTAGGAAGAGGCTCTGCCGCATGAGGCAACGGTGATGCACGGCTGTTCCACCTTGTCAACATCCTTAATACGTCGGATCATGTGCAGAAGGGTTTCCGCCATACCCAATGGATCATACATCGGAGACCCTCCCGGCATCCCGGGTAAGACAATCCACGCAAGAGGGGGCTTCACAATCTGAGGCCTGATCAACCACCGGTACGTGTTATCGATGTCTCCGGGATTGTAAACCGCGAGCAGCGGTTTCTTGCCGTGGGCCTGGAGAACCTCCGCAGTCGCTTTGCAGGACTGAGGGGAAAGGTAGGAAAGGGTGTCTCCCATGAAATCCGCATGGCAGTTCACGGCGGCTGATTCATAAAAGTCTTCCACAATAGGCTCCATCATTTCGATGAAGGTCTTTCCAAATAGGGCTTCTCCGTCAATATGGATGCTTCCCCCGAATCGACGGCGAAGGGCGGTCACGACTTGTTCTGTGAGGACTCGATCTCCCGAGGGAAAACCATTTTCATCGCGGACATGAACGTGGACCGAGCATGCCCCAGCCTCAGCCCCTTCGATGGACTCCTTGATAATCTCCTCCGCGGTGTAGGGTTGGTTAGGATTCTGATCACGGGTCACAAAAGCGCCGGTGGGCGCCAGGACGACGGCAACCTTACGGGGAATTTCCCACCTTGGATGCTGGCTGAAGTCCATAACCACGTCGCCAAAGGGCTGAAATCCGATCGTCGGAAGATCCTTGTATTTAGAGATGTTGACTTTCCCCACGATTTTACCTCCTTTCTTGGGTTTCGCTCTCCTGAAGGCGATAAGACCATTTCTTAATCCCAGCCAGCCGTCAAGATCCTCAATTCCATCATGATCAACACCAGCCTTTCCATGGCCGCTATGATTTTTTCGGGCCTTCGATACGTATCCAGCTTTAATCCACTTGTTTCTTGGACGGAATCGCCACTCCTGTCAAAGGGCGCGTTCAAAGACATCCCCGGGTCTAAGGGGAATCCCATTCCCATGACTTCCAAGGAATCGGCCCCGAAGAAATGGGCCCACTCCAGAATCTGCGCACGAGCTTTGCACAGTCTTTCAAGCGCACTCGCGACCTCAGGCGGACCAAATGTTGGAAGCACCCGGGGGAGACCGAGGTAATGACTAAATGAATGACGTAACGGGCGGAGAGTTTTCAGCAGTTTTATCTGCTTACACTTCACGGCCTCCCAGACTGTCCCTAGTCGATTGGGAAACCGGAATATATCCGGCTCAAACGCCACGAGCGTTCTTTCCCGAGCGATGTAAGTCTTGTTTAAGGGAGTCTTAATGAGCTGTCATCATTGATCCGATGTTTCCTTATTGTCAACAAAAAAAGCAGTTTTTGTTCACCCTCTTTCTCTATCCGAGAAAAGGGAACAGATCTGTTCTCCTCGTCTACCTCCGGGAGGATCACGTCATTTTTACAGATAGGAAACAAAAGGGTTTGCTTTCGCCTCGAATGATTCGGTCAACTCCTGTCTATGGGGTTGTCCAGCTCTGACGATGCATCTGGGTTATAGCAGCCACAGCAGAAATAGCGGCTATCCTTTTTTTATCCTCGGAGGAATGGGAGAGTTTTTTCTCCAAAGGGGTCTCTTGTTCTATGATTGTCTTGATATCATCGAGCAGGGTGGTTTCCCGGTCTATGAAGTGGGTTTCCAGTTCCCCCTTCACAAAGCGCGGGTTTTCCATAACGGCTTTATGGAACGGAACATTCGTTTTAATCCCGACGATCACGTATTCGTAGAGCGCCCGCATCATTCGACGGATCGCTTCATTCCGGTCTCTCCCCCACACGATGAGCTTCGATATCATGGGGTCGTAGTAAGGCGGGATCGTGTAACGCGTATACACGCCGTCATCCACGCGCACTCCGACGCCGCCCGGAGAGCGGTATTCCTTGAGCTTGCCGGGGGATGGAGCAAATTCGTTCAAAGGATCCTCGGCGTTAATGCGGCATTCGATCGCCCACCCGTTCATCCGGACGTCGTCCTGCTTCAGGCTGAGAGGAAGCCCCGATGCGATCCGTATCTGCTCTTTAACGATATCCACCCCTGTCACCATCTCTGTGACCGGGTGCTCGACCTGGACTCGTGCGTTCACCTCGAGAAAGTAGAACCCTCCTCCGGAGAAAAGGAACTCCATCGTCCCTGCTCCCTCATAGCCCACAAACGCGGCGGCGTTCGCGGCTATCTCTCCCATTTTGGCGCGCATCACGGGAGTCACCGCTGGCGATGGAGATTCCTCGATCAACTTTTGATGTCTTCGCTGGATGGAACATTCCCGTTCCCCCAAGTGAATGGCATTCCCCTTTGCATCTCCCAATATCTGAAACTCGATGTGGCGGGGATGGGGCAAGTATTTTTCAATGTATACATCACAAAGACCGAAGGTGGTTGTCGCAATGGCCTGCGTGGATTTTAGCGCATTCGCCAGTTCCCCTTCATTCGGGACGATGGTCATCCCGATTCCCCCTCCCCCTCCGGAGGGCTTGATAATCACCGGGTATCCGATCTCACGGGCCAGATCCCTGGCTTGCCCAAATTCCAACACGCATTCATCCGTGCCTGGTACCACAGGGACGCCCGCCTTGGTCATTTCACGGCGAGCGGCTATTTTATCCCCCATCAGTTCAAGCACCCAGCTTGAGGGCCCGATGAACTTGATGCCCTCTTCTTCACAGGCGCGGGCGAATTTCGGGTTCTCGGCAAGGAAGCCGTAACCGGGATGGATCGCGTCGGCCTCGCTTTGCGTTGCGACTTCAATGACTTTCCGGATATTGAGATAACTCGCTCTTGCCGGCGGAGGACCGATGCAAAAGGCCTCGTCAGCATACTTTACAAATAGAGCCTCTGTGTCCGCTTCAGAGTAAACGGCAACGGAGGCAATCCCCATTTCCCGGCAGGCTCGCATCACGCGGATGGCAATTTCACCTCGATTGGCTATCAGAATCTTTTTGACCATTATTCCAGCACCAACAAGACGGCTTCAGGAACGACCATCTCCCCTTCACGAGCCCAAATCTCTTTGACCACTCCGCTACGGGGTGAGTTGACATGTCTCCTCATCTTCATCGCCTCGATAATGGCCACCAGATCACCTTCGCTGACATGATCGCCCACCTTTGCTTCGATTGAAAGGATCAACCCCGCCATGCCGCAAAGCACAGCGCCCGGGGGTAACTCTTTCGGCCTCTTGGTTGCCTCCGCTTTCTCCGCCTCTACGGTCCTCTCCGTTCTACTGGCCCCGTTCCACTTCGGCGAGATCTTCACGTTGAATACTTCTCCGTCCACATCCACGGCAAATTCTGTTGGGAAGTCCGCAGGTGGGCTGAGAGGCGCCTTCGCCTTCATCACAGGCGGAGTGGACGGCTTCTGAGGTTCAGCGCGTTTCACAGGTTTTCCCGGTATCAGGATTCTTAGTAAGAGATCGTCATCGGACAGTTCCGGACCGATTTCGCGACGCAGCTCTTCAACGGATTTTTCGTATCCTTCGGGCTTCCAATTCACAAATTCCTTAGCCCTGGGTAGGCTCATGACCCGACCCATGACGTTCGGATCCACAGGGCCAACCGGCTCTCCGTAAAGTCCCAGCACGTACTTGATGGCCTCGTCTGTGAACCGTTGATACCGCTCCCCCGAGACCACATTCTCTATGGCCTGGGCTCCCACGATCTGTGAATAAGGGGTTGCCATCACAGGATATCCGAACTCCCTGCGCACCCGAACGACTTCTTCCAGGATCTCCTCCAGGCGGTGTTCCATCCCCACCTCCCTGAGCTGCCGAGTGAGGTTGGTCATCATTCCGCCGGGCACTTGATGCTCAAAATGAAAGAGGTCATACTCCCTCGGTGCACCGATGGGCCAGCCCTCGGTTTCGGCGATTTTTCTGAAATGCGCTGACACGGCTGCCAAGGCCTCCTCGTGAATATCCGAGGAATAGCCCAAACGGCGGGCATTTTTCAAAATGGATTCCGTGGCAGGAAGGGAAGTGCCGTTGGCAAGAGGCGCGACGGCCGTATGGAGCGTTGTAGCCCCTGATTTGATGGCTTCCAGATAGCAAAGAGGAGCAAGTCCTGAATTACAGTGGGAGTGGAACTCTAAGGGCAGTCCCTCGCAGTTCTTTTGAACAGTGGAGACAAGCTCCCGGGCCTGTTCCGGAGTGATCACACCGGAGGCATCCTCGATCATGATCCGATCGATCCATTCCTTCGCCTCCAGGAGCACCCGCGTCTTTCGCGCCCAATGCTCCTTCGTGTGGACAGGGCTGGAGGTGTACATCAAGGCCGGGACGATCTCAGCCCCCTCTGCTTTGGCGATACGAGCGAAGTAGATAAATTTCTCCATCTCATACTGATAATCGCAGATCCAGAAGCTTCTTATCCCGTTGGCAACGGACCGCTTTATCCAGAGCGTGATGATGTCGCGCGGGGTACTCAGATCAAAGGAGGAAAGACTCCCGATCTGGTAGGATCCCCGAAGACGAGTTCTTGTGATCAGTTTGGAAAGAATCCTGATCCTCTCCCAAGGATCCTCATTGAGATTGCGCACCTGTACCGTAAAGGCTTGACTGCCCACTGTGGCGATGGACAGGTATCCAACCTCATCCATCTTTTCCGCTATCGGGATCATATGCTCGGTCCTCATCATATACCCCCACAGACTCTGTTGAGCGTCTCGCAGCGTTTGATCCACAAAATAAATTTTGTTCTCCATGGAGCTGGGTCTTCCTTTCCAGACTCAGGTTCCGTATCTTGGAAGCGGGCTTGGCAGGCGGAGTTTAGGGCGAAATCCGTTGCCTGCCTCTTTTCATCTTAACGCATTATAATGGAACCTGTGTTTCCTTTTTGTCAACGAAAAAAAGTCATTCTCTCGTTCTCCCTGCCTTTCCGGCAAGAGAATAGGGAAACGGACTCTCTCATCAGCAAGGAGTTTCCAGTTTCTCGGCTCCACGTTTAACGGTTCTCTAAAAAGTCCTCAAAGCCGTCACCCCGGCGAAAGCCGGGGTCCAGAGCGTCTTCTTTTCCCTGGATTCCGGCTTTCGCCGGAATGACAGGAAAGGGCACTTTTTGACTTTTTGCGAGTTCATCACGTTTTCTTCTTGCCAATAAATAGGAATTCCATAATCCAATTTCAGGTTGACAGATAGGAAACAAAGGCCTATACAATGCCTTCATGGGGGCGAAGCATCGGGTTTTCCCTGAGCTTCGTTTTAATAGAATTCGGGTAAGAGGCCAGGAATGGAAGTTTTTCCAGGCTATTGGTATTACTTTGATGCCTATGTTCCATGGCGGAACGATCTGGAGGGCGTGGCCTGCGTATGCATCACAGGAGACGAACTGAGCAAGAAGTAATGGCACACGGATGAACACAGATAAACACAGATTAAAACGAAGTTGGAAACAGGTACCACTTGCTTTTACCAAGTCTTCACGATTGAGGAGGGGACATCATGCCAAGGATAACCATTAGAGACTGGCCTCCCTATTCACCCACCGATCAAAACAGGCGGGAGAACACGGTCATGGCTGCGAGACTGATGATGAACGCGGCTCTGACCGCTCCCAATGTGGGGGGTCTCCCCATGACCGAAGGCGAGATCGTCTACGGTGAAGAGGAGCAGGAGGTGATTGCTCGGAAAATGGAGGAACTCGCCTATGAAAGGGAAGCGTGGCAACACATCTTCCTTTATGAGGCTGTTATGGCCCGACAGGCGGATGCCATTCTGCTTCTTGGGAATACCCGTGCCTACTCCAGTCCCTGGGATGGGGAGTGCGGACTGTGCGCCGGCAGGCCCGATTGCAGCTTCGTTTACGAGCATAGAAAACAGAAGGCGGGAATCATCGACACCACGGATAGAAGATACGACACCCTTGTCCAAGGGCCTCTCTGTTCCATGTATGCCCATCAACTCGGCTACAATGTCGGGAGCGCCTTGATGGTGGCGGTGCATCTCTATGTGGATGCGCGCCCCTTCATCAGTATCGGCTTGGCAGCTCAAAAGCTGGGCTATTGCCGGGACTCCGGTGTGGTGGTAGGGATCGCCGTCAGCGCAAGAGCCAAGTGCGAGCCCTCGGATCCCGCTCCGGATTACCATCTGGTGAATCTGGACAGGGCGATCGACGCTATTCGAAGCAATGTCAACCAGTTGGGTGTGAGACCCGCCACGGGAAAAGAATACAGGGCCGGGGATCCCGCCAAGAAGAGATAAGGAGGGATGAAAATGCCGTTCTACGATGGAAGGAAATTTGCGCACGAGGGCCTCCTGCAGGTAGCTCAGCATTGTGCCCAGGCGGCTCTGCATGCCCCCCAGCTGATAGGAAAGACCAATGTAAGGATAGAAGTCGTTACAGGCGAGGAACTGAAGGATTTTTTTAGAGTGCAGGATGCCGCAAACAAACTGGGTGCAAGGCTCTCGGGGGAGACCTATAAAGCAGCTTATGAGATGGGCGAGCCTCCAGTTGTTTTGCTGATCGGAGCGGATGTGACCCCGATTGTTGAAGCGCCTTGCAAGGCCGCTTGTCCGGCAGGGATTGACGTGCCGCGCTACATTCGCCTGATCGGTGACGGAAAATATGATCAAGCTGCGGCAGTGGTCCGGGAGAAGGTCCCTTTCCCCTCGGTCTGTGCTTATGTGTGCCGCGCACCCTGCGAAACCAAGTGTCGTCGCGGCACCTTGAGGGATCGGCCTATAGCGATAGAGGCTCTTAAACGCTTCGCTGTGGATCATGCGGGGAGCATCGATCTTCAGAAGCCTTGTGCGCAAGCGACAGGCAAGCGCGTGGCCGTCATCGGGTCAGGGCCGGCAGGGCTTACCGCAGCCTACTACCTGAAGAAAGTGTGCGGCCATGAGACGACCATCTTTGAAGCGCTCTCTCACCCGGGAGGCATGATGCGTGTGGGGATTCCTTCGTACCGGCTTCCCCGGGATCTGCTCGACAGGGAGATTCACGAAATAAGACGCGCGGGTGTTGACATAAAGACAAATACCAGGGTGGATTCTCTGGAGACCCTGTTTGAGGAGGGATACGATGCGGTCCTTGTAGCTGTAGGGACCCATGAAGGTCAAAAAATGCCCTTGCCCGGCGCGGACCTTGACGGGGTGCTGGTGAGTCTCGATTTTCTCAGAGATGTGAATCTCGGTAAAGAGGTGAAAGTGGGGAAAAGGGTGCTGGTGCTGGGGGGAGGAGATGTGGCCTTTGATTGTGCCCGTGTGGCCCGCCGCCTCGGCGCTGACGAAGTCCATCTAGCTTGCCTGGAGTCCAGGGACAAAATGCCTGCCGCCCCTGAAGACATTGAGCAAGGACAGAAAGAAGGCGTCGTCCTTCACCCTTCCCGTACGTTCACAAAGATTGTCGGTGAAAGAGGGCATGTGGCCGGCGCGGAGTGCCCTGAGGTGGAATCATTTGAATTTGACGAAGAGGGGCAGGCCCAAGTTCGTGTTAAGAAA
>JAHECH010000017.1:0-618 GCA_024641835.1 Deltaproteobacteria bacterium | reverse complement strand
CAGCGTCCGGAGATTCCCGCTCGATTCGGCTTGGCGACCGGTCGGAAGAAGACCCTTGAAGTCGACCCTCATACGCTTAGCGTCGGTAGAGAAGGGGTTTTTGCCGCCGGGGATGTCCTGTTTGGAACTGCTTCGGTCATCGAGGCAATTGCCTCAGGACGGAAAGCCGCCGCTGCGATAGACCTTTACTTGGGAGGGCTGGGGATCATTGACGAGGTTGTGGCTCCGCCCGAACAGGTGCCTGAAGTCTCTCCTGCCCTGAAGTTGCGAGGGCAGGCAGAAGGAGATCCTGAAAGAGCCCGTATGCCGCTTCTACCGGTCGAGAAAGCATTGGCGTGCTTCGAGACCGTCGAGCTTGGACTTACCGAGGAACAGGCTCTTCTTGAGACTTCCCGCTGCCTCAAGTGTGACCAGGTGGGGTTTGACTGCGGGGGCTGTGGGTTCAAGACATGTCGCGAGGCGGTCATTAACTGCCAGAATCGACTCAATGAGACGGGCGGTGAACCTTGGGGATGGCTGATGAAAGGGCCAAGCTGTATCTGGAGAGCCATGGAATTGGGGATCAGCATCGACTGGGCTGCGGCTGCGGCTCATACCCTGATTGTGGAAAGCAGGGTG
>JAHECH010000460.1 GCA_024641835.1 Deltaproteobacteria bacterium | reverse complement strand
AAGAGCCCATCCAGGAAGGGCCTTACAGGGGTTACGGGTGCGAGAAGGAAAACTGGGATCGCATGCTGGATGAATTCTACGAACTCCAGGGATGGGACAAGGAAACCGGTCTCCAGACCCGATCGTCTCTGAAGGCCCTGGGCCTGCAGCAGGTTTCAAAGAAACTGGAAGAAGCGGGAAAACTGATCGAAAAGTAGAGGATGCCATCTGCCTTGAGGGATGGCTTTTGAAAACCAGGAAGAATGAGGAGGAGTGAAATCATGAGAGTGTCGACAAGAGTCATGGTGGTTGTTTCGTGCGTCTTCTTTCTTGGGTTGCTTGTTTCTTCATTTGCCGCGGCGGCGCAAAAGAAGACGGTAAAGATCGGCTTTATCGGCCCCTTGACCGGTCCGAACGCCGCGTTCGGCCTGGGAGCCCGAAATGGTGCGGATCTTGCTGTGAAGGAGACGAACCGGGCAGGAAAGGCTCCTTACAAATATGAGCTGGTTGTCATGGACGATGCCTCGGATCCGAGCACAGGCGTTAGCGTGGCTACGAAACTTTGCACGGAGGACAAAGTGGCGGCGGCGACCACCCACTTCAACAGCCCGGTGGGTCTTGCCACGATCCATGTCTTTCACCGCTATGGGGTCCCGCAGGTCTTTTGGGGAGGCATACACCCGGATATTACCTACAAATATAATTTTCCCGAAGTGACCCGGGTCTGTGCGAACACCATCGTCGAACATGCCCAGTTGACCAAATTCGTGACAAAAGATCTGGGGTACAAAACCTGGAGCATCATCTATGACACGACGAGCTACGGAAATAGCTGCTACAATGCGGTGAAAGATGCTTTATCCAAAGTGGGGGCTGAGATTCTTTCGGCAGACGGTGTTCCCGTCGGCACTCAGGATTTCCGGCCGCTTCTCTCCAAGGTCAAAGCTTTGAACCCTGGACCCAGCGTCATCTATTACGGTGGGGTGGTGACAGAGGCCGCATTGCTCAGACGTCAGATGGTCGAGATGGGAATGACGGATTATCTTTATTGCGGCGTCACGGGTTTTGATTCGGAAACGTTCAACAAAACAGCCGGAGAAGCTGCGGAAGGCACCGTGATCGTCGGGAAAAAGGTGATCGCTGAAGACTCTCCCTTTGTCAAGGCCTATCAGGCTGAAGGGTATAAAGAATATTATGAAGCCACAGGTCCCTATGCCTACGATGCGACAAACCTGATCATCGCCGCTATAAATAAAGTGGGCCCGAAGGATAAGAAGCTTCTCGCCAAAACAATTCGCCAGAGCGAATACCACGGCATTCTCGGGCTGACCAAGTTCGATGAATTCGGACAGACGGAGACGGGCGGCCTGACGCTCAAGGTCAGCCAGGGCGGTCAATGGGTCTCGTGGGATACGTCCGACTACGCAAAAGGCACAAAGCATTTGCCAAAGAAATAATGGCGGATCGTCCTGGAATCGGGAATTCGGAATGCGGAATTTAGAAAAACGAAGGCCCGATGATGACTGACACGGAATCTATAATCCACAATCTATGACCAAGCATTTTCGGTCGAGCAGGGTAACGATACAGCGAAAGGGCGGTTTCCGTGCCGCCCCGTTATTCATGTTGCGGTGACCCAGAAGAAAGAACCTTATGGCCCAATTTTTTGAAGTCTTATTTATTTCCTTGATGCTCAGCAGCACTTACATCCTGATTGCCGTAGGCTTCACCCTCTTTTTCGGCGCCATCGATATCGTCCAGTTCGCCCATGGGGATGTGGCCATGCTGGGAGCTTTTATCGCCATCATCCTTTATGGGGCTGCAGAATGGACGGGGATTACCAAGATTCTTCCCATGTGGATCTGGGTTACAGGGGTCATATTGGGGACATTGATCGTCACAGGGGGCCTTGGAGTGCTTTTTGAAAGAACCGTCATCAGGCCTTTCCGAAATTCTCCCCTGCTCATGGTCCTGGTCGCCACTGTCGCTCTCGGCATTATCATCCGGGAGTCTGTCAGGCTTTTCTATCCTGAAGGGAGCAACCCGCAGGTGTTTCCAAAACTTTTCCCTCATTATGGCTTCCATCTGGGCCCTCTCTATTTTCGGTCCGAGCATCTCATTATTTTGGGCATCAGTTTCTTGGTCATCGTTGCGATAATCCTGTTTATTAACCGCACCAAGATCGGGCTTGCCATTCGAGCGATTTCCCAGAACATCGAAGCTGCAAGCCTCATGGGCATCAATCCGGATGCCACCATCATGATCACTTTTTTTGCAGGGTCTCTGCTCGCCGGGATTGCAGGTGTTTTGACGGGGACCTACTTCCACGTGGTCAAGTTCGACATCGGGTTGATGGGAGGGATAAAGGGTTTTTCCGCCGCCGTGGTCGGGGGCCTGGGCAATTTCAACGGGGCCATCCTCGGGGGCCTCACTCTCGGAGTGGTTGAGACGTTTACGAGTGCCTACATCCCGGGGGGAACAGCCTACAAGGACGTATGCGCTTTTGTGATTGTCATTTTCTTCCTGGTCTTCAAGCCCTCAGGCCTTCTAGGTGAAAAGGTCTATGACAAAGTCTGAGGAGAGGGTGCAAACATGAAAAAAGGTCTCGGCGGTTTGCTTGTGCTCCTGTTCCTGGAGTCCCTTTTTTTCGCTCTAGTCCTGGTGTTCCTGTTTGCAGAAGACATTATAGCCATCCTTGCGGTGATCCTGGGAACGGTCGTCCTCAGCTTTGTGATGGTCAAGCACGAAAGGCTGAACGCGTTCTTGCAGGACCTCTTCAACCATTACAAGAAGGCGGCCGTTGCATGGGGACTGGTCTTCATTCTCGGCCTCCCCTTCATCCTGCACGATAGCCCTTATCTCATCCACTTGCTTTTCCTGTCAGGGCTTTTCGCGGTGCTGGCCATCGGTCTGGATTTCCAGGTGGGCTCCACCCACCTGGTCAATTTCGCAACCGCCGCGGATTATGGGGTTGGCGCGTACACCGCCGCCCTTCTCGCGGTTCACTTCGGCTGGTCCTTTTGGATCATCCTGCCCCTGAGCGGGCTGGCCGCCGCCCTTTTCGGGTTTCTCTTAGGTCTTCCCACCATGAAGACGAAGACCTACTATCTTTCCCTGGTCACCATTGCCGTTGGGCTCATCATCTATCTTCTCCTGAACAACCTGAGCTGGACCGGAGGGCCCGACGGCATTGCCGGGATTCCCTATCCCACCATCGGCGGTTTTTCCCTGGGGGACTCCTTCCACATCTTTGGAATGGAGCTGCCCTTTCAGGCCAACTTCTACTACTTGGTTCTCGTGATTCTCTTTTTTGAATTCGTGGTGGCCCGCCGTCTCTACCATTCCAAGATCGGGCTCGCCTGGAACGCCATCCGGGACGACGAGATTGCCGCCGCTTGTCAGGGGATCGATGTCACAGGAAGCAAGATCATGGCCTTTTACACCAATGCCTTTTTCGACGGCCTGGCCGGGGCCATCTATGCCTTCAACGTGGGGTTCATTGCACCCGAAAATTTCGGCTTCATGCTCTCCGTAATCGTAGTGACCATGGTTATCATCGGCGGGATGGGAAATGTGACCGGCGTGATCTTTGGGGCCGTCATCATGACGCTGATTCCTGAAAAATTCCAGGTCGTCCAGTCCTACAGGCTGTGGCTTTTCGCTCTCATCATCATTATCATGTTGCTGGCCAGGCCGAAAGGACTGTTCCCGCAAAAGACACGGCAGTATGCCTGAGCCTGGAGGGGTGGAAGAAGGCATTGGACGATCGATACATTCTTCAGACTCGGAACCTCTCGATCTATTTCGGCGGGCTTGCAGCCGTCAATGGGGTCAACCTGGCTGTTCCCTACGGAAAGACGGTCGGCCTCATCGGCCCCAACGGATCCGGAAAGACGACCTTCTTTAATCTTGCATCCGGGATCTACAAACCCTCCGAGGGGGAGATTTGGTTCAAGAACGAAAACCTGACGGGACAGAAATCCCACCAGATCACCAGGAGGGGCCTGGCCAGGACCTTTCAGAACAACCGACTTTTCTGGCAGTTGAGCATCCTCGACAACGTGATCCTCGGCATGTACACGAAGCAACAGGCCAGACTGGTCGACGTCCTTTTTCGCTACAAAAGGGTCAAGAAGGAGCTGGCCGGATGTGCACGCCGGGCCATGGAGATCCTGCGCTATTTCAGCCCTGAGCTGAGCGAACAGCACCAGCGCCTTGCCTCCGACCTCTCGCAGGGAGACCGGCGAAGGGTAGAGATTTGCCGGGCCCTCGCTTCGGATCCCAGCCTTCTGCTTCTCGACGAACCCTCGGCCGGCATGTCTCCAGAGGAAACGGACAATCTGATGGAAGACATCGGCAAGGTCAAAGAGAGGTTCAAGAACATCAGCATCATCCTCATCGAGCATGATATGACGGTCATTCAAAACATCGCCGACCATGTCTTTGTGTTCAATTACGGAAAGAAAATCGCCGAAGGACCTTACGCCGACATCGCACGCAATGAAGAGGTGCTGGAGGCATACCTGGGAAAGGAA
>JAHECH010000459.1:2885-4517 GCA_024641835.1 Deltaproteobacteria bacterium | reverse complement strand
GGTCAGGGGCTGTAGCTCAAGAGGTGATCAGGATCGGGGGGATTGTTGATTTGACAGGCCCAACCAACGTCATCGGCGTACCGTATGCCAATGGTATAGAGGATTATTTTACCATGGTAAATGAGGAAGGGGGAATAAATGGAAGAAAGATCGACTATTTCCCTATTGATTATCAATATAAGCTCCCCCAAGCCATGGCCGCTTATAAACGATTGGTTGCCCAACAGAAAGTTATCGCACTGCTGGGATGGGGCACCGGAGATTCCAAGGCGCGGATTCCACTGGTAAACAGAGATAAGATCCCACAAATACAGGCCTCATGGGCTGAAGATCACGTTGATCCGATTACCCCGTATAATTTTACCGCTGCGGCAAGCTATGCAGATGAAGTTAAGATAATGTTGCAATATATAAAGAAGCGTCCTGTAGAAAAGGGGAGGAAAATAAGAGTAGCTTACGTCTATGCCGATGCCGAGTATGCTCTTGCACCTATCAGGAGAGTAAAGAAAGAGAAATATGCCCAAAAGATAGGGTTGGAGCTCGTTGATGAAGAGATAATAGCTCAATCAGCAACTGAGGCCGTTTCCCAGCTTCTGACCCTAAAGAAGGCCAAACCAGACTATACCATTTTGGTTTTAACCTCAAAGCCCGCCTCGGTCGTGTTAAAGGACGCCAAAAAGGTGGGAATTGAGACAAAGTTTATGGGATTTTTCTATCTCGGAGATTATTCACTGCTCAAACTTGTAGGAGATGCGGCAAAGGGTTTGATTGTGGCAACACCTTATGCCTTTGGAAGTGAAACAGATGTCCCCGGTATAAAGAAAATTTGGGCCTTCAACAAGAAGCATCATCCGGATAGAAAAGTTATCGAGCTACAATACATCTCAGGCTGGGGTAACGCAATGATTATGGCGGAGGGTGCACGAAGGGCCGGCAACAATCTTACAGGGAAAGGTGTTAAGGAAGGTATTGAAAGTTTTGTTAATTTCGAGACCGGAGGAATTTCACAGCCTATTACCTTTTCTCCAAAAAAGCATAAGGGTTCTCGTGCTATTAAGCTGGCTCTTGCAGAACCGGATAAACTAAAATTCACACCAGTGACTGGGTGGCTCACTGTGAAGGAGTAAGCCAATTTCATACACCGAACACCTGTGCCTCTCACTGAATAGAGGTGCAGGTGGTTCATGTTACTGAGAATCAGTTTGAAGTCAACAACGCCCGGTGAGATAACCGACCCGAGAGAAGTGAAATGGATCACAAAGAAAATTTTCAGCTAGTTGTAAATGATGTGAGTTTATCATTCCGGAAAGTACAGTCCCTTCATGATGTGAGAACCAAAGTCAGGAGCGGCGAAATATTTTCTATTATCGGACCTAATGGTGCGGGTAAAACTTGTTTGTTAAACTGTATTAACAGGTTCTATAAAGTTGATAAAGGTGAAATGTTTTTTGAGGGTCGTGAAATAACTAATCTACCATCTCACAAAATTGCCCAATTCGGTATCGCGAGAACATTTCAGGGAACAGAACTATTTCACGGCCTGACGGCCTTAGATAATATAAAGCTTGGGGCCCATGTCCGCCTCAAAACGGGGGTATTTTCCGCGTTGGCATACCTGGGCAAGGCTCATAA
>JAHECH010000459.1:0-2875 GCA_024641835.1 Deltaproteobacteria bacterium | reverse complement strand
GTTACTTAGAAAAGAGGTAGAGGAAGACATAATTGACCTGCTTGAGATCGAAGCTATTCGCAAAAAGGTTGTGGGAGCACTTCCTTATGGGCTTCAGAAACGAGTCGAACTCGGCAGGGCTTTGGCTATGAAACCAAAGCTGCTTTTACTCGACGAGCCAATGGCCGGTATGAACCTTGAGGAGACAGAGGATATGGCTCGCTTTATATTGGATGTTAACGAAGAATGGGGAACTACGATCGTTTTGATCGAGCATGATATGGGTGTGGTTATGGATATCTCAGACAGGGTTTGCGTGCTTGATTTTGGGGTAAAGATTGCAGAGGGGCTCCCAAAAGAAATTAGGAATAACCCTAAAGTCATAACCGCCTATCTGGGGGAAGAGGAGGTAGCGTATTCGAGACTTGGAGCATAGGAAATTACCCTCCAGGTGGAGGTCAGTATTCTTGCACAGCTCTTTCTGCCTCACGAATTAGTGCCCATTCAGAAATGAAATGTGGGCATTGTACGAGTTTACACATCAGCTATAAGAAATTTTTCGCAAGATTGAGAAAATCAAGGGATTCCAATTTACCCCCATTTATTGAGATGGTACGGATTATACAGCTGCCCTCAATCATATGGAGTTATTTTGAGTCAAATTCCGGAGGAACTATAAATGGCACCAGTGACTTTGCCGGGTCTATTAGTTAATAACAGGCAAAAATTTGGAGACAAAAAAGTAGCGCTGCGTGAAAAGGAATATGGAATTTGGCAGGAATGCACGTGGGAAGACTATTACGAACATGTAAAAAATTTTGCTTTAGGCCTGTATAGCCTTGGGTTTAAAAGAAGAGATAAATTAGCCATTATTGGTGATAATCGGCCCGAATGGGTATGGGCAGAACTGGCAGCTCAATCTTTAGGGGGAATCCCTCTGGGAATTTATCAGGATTCTGTTCTTACAGAGGTTATCTACGTCATCGACCATTCTGATGCAACAATTGTGGTGGCGGAAGACCAGGAACAGTGTGATAAGATATTAGAATTGAAAGAAAAGATACCCAAAGTAGTTAAACTAATTTACACAGACCCAAAAGGGATGAGACATTACGACGACGACCTTTTGTTAAGCTTTCCAGCAGTAGAGGATCTGGGGAGAGAAAAGGAAGCGATCGACCCACAATTGTTTGAGGAAAATGTTCGAAATTTATCTGAGGAAGATATTGCCCTTATCGCCTATACCTCCGGTACCACTGGATTCCCTAAAGGATCTATCTTGACTCACAAGAATATGCTCACTATGGCCAAAAATCTGAATATCGTTGATCCAAAATATGAAGATGATGAGTTCGTATCTTTTCTTCCCTTACCTTGGGTTGGGGAACAAATGGTCGGCGTCTCTACCGCACTTTATGTGGGATTTACCGTGAACTTCCCCGAAGAACCAGAGACGGCAATGGAAGATCTCTATGAGATAGGTCCTAATTTGATATTTTCGCCTCCCAGGATCTGGGAAGGTTTGTCTCGCTCAATTATAGTGAGAATTCGAGATGCATCCTTCCTAAAGCGTTTAGTCTACAATTTTGCCTTACCGATAGGTTATAAGTGGGCTGATTTTAAATTTGAAAAGATAAGGCCGCCGTGGTATTGGAAAATCTTTTATGGTTTGGCATATATAGGTGTTTTCCGCGCCCTTAAAGATCGCCTGGGTTTCTCAAAGCTTCGGAGTGCCACGACCGGCGGTGCTTTGTTGGGTCCGGATGTGTTCAGGTTTTTTCATGCACTCGGGATAGAACTGAAACAGATATACGGTCAAACAGAGATTTCCGGTATCTCAACTATCCATCGCGCAGGAGATGTGAAATACGATACCGTGGGGTACCCAATCCCTGAGACGGAGATAAAGATATCTGATGAGGGTGAAATTCTATCAAGGAGCCCAGCCCTATTTCAGGGTTACTGGAAGAACCCAGAGGCAACTGAAGAGGTAGTAAGAGATGGGTGGTTACACTCCGGGGATGCGGGGTATTTCACAGAGGAAGGCCATCTGGTTTGTATCGATAGAGTCAAGGATCTTATGGAGCTTAGTAATGGTACAAAGTTTTCCCCTCTGTTTATAGAAAATAAGCTCAAATTTTGTCCCTATATAGTCGAAGCAGTAGTAGTCGGTGATCAGAAAGATTTTATCGGTGTTCTCATATGCATCGACTTTAAACATACCGGAAAATGGGCAGAGGAACATACTATCCCTTACACAACTTATACTGATCTCAGTTCAAAAAAAGAAGTTTACGAGTTAATTGAAAAGGAAGTATATAAGGTCAATAAAACACTCCCTAACGGTATGAAAATCCACAAATTTCTCTTATTATACAAGGAATTAGATGCAGACGACGAAGAACTGACCAGAACAAGAAAGGTAAGGCGCACATTTGTCAACGAAAAGTATAAAAGGGAAATTGATGCAATATATGGTGAAGATGATACAGTGAGAGTCGAAACCAAGATTAGATACCAAGATGGGAGAACATCAACTATCGGAACAGATCTATATATATGCAAGATTAAAGATGAAGAGTATTACGAGGCAATATTGAAGAAAAAGAGATGGTGGAGCCTAGGAAAAGACAGCTAGCATTTGTCCCCCTCTTTATAGCTCGATCTTCTTGGCTCATATGAGCGGTGATTCAGCTTCAAAGGCACAAACCCTTAAACAAATTGAATGGAGGAGAAAAATGGAAAAACGGCTGAACCGATTTTGGGTAGTAGCATTTGTTCCGTTCATCGCTCTGATGATGGTTATTCCGGCCATGGCCGGTGATAAGGTCGTCATCGGAGCCCTGGCCCCCTTGAGCGGACCCTACGTATCCGCGGGCGAGGATTTAAACCGGGG
>JAHECH010000458.1 GCA_024641835.1 Deltaproteobacteria bacterium | reverse complement strand
GTCTGTACGGCTTTCCTGGAGGCAGATAAGCGCCCCGTCATCGTGGGCGGCCGGTATGGTCTGGGGAGCAAGGATCTCACGCCCACCATGGTCAAAGCGACTTACGACAATCTCCGCGCCGCCGCTCCCAAGAACCGCTTCACCGTGGGCATCGTTGACGATGTCAGTCACTCTTCTCTTGAACCGGCCAAAGAAATCGACCCTGCACTCAAAGGTACGGTGCGATGCAAATTCTGGGGCCTTGGAGCCGACGGCACAGTAGGCGCCAACAAGAACGCCATCAAAATCATCGGCGAGAACACGGACATGTACGCCCAGGCCTACTTTGCCTATGATGCGAAAAAGTCAGGGGGCATTACCATGTCCCATCTCAGGTTCTCGCCGCACAAGATTCAGTCTCCGTACCTTTTGACCCATTCAGACTTCATTGCATGCCACAATCCTGCCTTCGTGAATCAGTACAACATCCTCGAGGGAGTCAGAGAAGGGGGTTCATTCCTGCTCAACTCCCCCTGGAGCATTGAGGAGATGGAGACCCAGCTGCCCGACCATATGAAACGCACCATCGCTCAGAAAAAACTCAATTTCTACAACATCGATGCCGTGAAGATTGCCTCTGAGCTGGGACTGGGGGGCCGGATCAACATGATCATGCAGGCCGCTTTCTTTCAAATCGCCGATGTGATTCCACCCCAGGAGGCCCTTGGCTACATCAAAGACGCGGTAGAAAAAACCTACGGGAAAAAAGGCGAGGACATCGTCAGGATGAATGTGGCCGCTGTGGATGGAGCGGTCGGCGCGCTTCGAAAAATCGAAGTGCCTGCGCACTGGGCCGACGCGGGCCGACAGGCCTACGTCCAGAAGGAGGAACCTGAATTTGTAAGAAACGTCATGAGGCCCATGCTTGCCCAGCAGGGAGACAGCCTGCCGGTGAGCGCCTTCAGACCCGACGGCATATTCCCTACGGCGACGACCAAATACGAGAAAAGGGGAATTGCGATCAATGTGCCGCAGTGGATCCCGGAAAACTGCATCCAGTGCAATCAATGCTCCTTTGTCTGCCCCCACGCCGTCATCCGGCCCGCCCTGGCAACGGATGAGGAGCTCAAGGATGCGCCCAAGGACTTTGTGACAGTGGATGCCAAGGGAAAGGAGCTGAAGGGACTTCACTTCAGAATCCAGGTGAGCCCCCTCGACTGCACCGGCTGCGGCAACTGCGCGGATATCTGCCCGCCCAAGGAGAAGGCCCTGGTGATGAAGCCGTTGGCCACCCAAGCGGCGGCACAGGTGCCGAATCACGTTTTCTCCACCACGCTTCCCATCAGAGATCATCTCATAGCTGTAACCACTGTCAAGGGAAGCCAGTTCAGACAGCCTCTATTCGAGTTTTCAGGTGCCTGCCCTGGATGCGGCGAAACCTCTTACATAAAGGTCATCACCCAGCTCTTCGGAGAACGCATGATGATCGCCAACGCGACCGGGTGCTCCTCGATTTATGGCGGCTCCGCGCCCAGTTGCCCCTACACTGTGAACGATGAAGGACATGGCCCTGCGTGGGCCAATTCGCTTTTTGAAGACAACGCGGAATACGGCCTTGGAATGGCCCTTGGTGTCAATCAGAGGCGGGGCATGCTCGCCGACCTGATCCATGAGGCAGCCAATGCCGATGTCTCCCGGGAATTGAAAGACACCCTCCACCTCTGGCTTGAGAGCATGAATGACGGGGATAAATCCAAAGCCTCAAGCCGAAAAGTCGCGGAGTTCGTCGAGCACGAACTGGCAGGCAAGAAGACCCACGCAAGCGAGTTGCTCGGCGACATTCTTGCGAGAAGAGACTATCTCGTCAAAAAATCCATCTGGATCATCGGCGGCGACGGATGGGCCTATGATATCGGATATGGAGGATTGGACCATGTGATCGCCACTGGCTACGACGTCAACATCCTGGTCCTGGATACAGAAGTCTATTCCAACACTGGGGGCCAATCCTCAAAATCCACGCCCACAGGAGCAGTCGCCAAATTCGCTGCGGCAGGCAAACCCACCAGAAAAAAGGACCTGGGCAGAATGGCCATGACCTACGGATATGTTTACGTCGCTTCAGTGGCCATGGGGGCCAACAAGAACCAGTTCCTCAAGGCCGTTGTGGAAGCGGAGAGCTACCAGGGGCCTTCTCTCATCATCGCTTATGCTCCCTGCATCAATCACGGCATCAACATGGGGAGGAGTCAGAATGAGGAAAAGAAAGCCGTAGAAACAGGCTACTGGCCTCTGTACAGGTTCGATCCCCGTCTCCAGGGAGAGGGGAAGAACCCTTTCACCCTGGATTCCAAGGAGCCTACGGGAGACTTCAGGGAATTCCTCATGGGCGAAGTCCGGTACTCCAGCCTGACGAGAACCTTCCCCGACAAAGCGGAGGCGCTCTTCAAGAAAGCTGAGGAGGATGTGAGAGAGCGGTACGAAACTTACAAACGCCTGGCGACAGAGTCGTCGGGGCCAAAGGCGCAAGCCTGAAACGGACGTGTACAAGGTGCACGGTGCACGGTACATGGCGCACGGTTCAAGGATAGAGCAAGGAGTCCTGTCTTCCTTGGACCGTGTACCTCCTTTTCAACTGGATCGACCATGAGCCAAGAATTTGTCTATCAGGATCTCTTTCCGTTGAGCGGCGATTCCACCACCTATCGCCTCCTCACGAGCGAATACGTTTCAAAAAGTTCCTTTGGAGGAAAAGAGATCATCAAGGTTGAAGCAGAGGGACTTTCGCTTCTCGCAGAATCGGCCTTCAAGGATGTTGCCCACCTGCTCCGGACGTCCCATCTGGAGCTTCTTTCAAGGATCCTGAAAGACCCTGAAGCGTCGAACAACGACAAGTACGTCGCCTTCGAGCTTTTCAAGAATGCCGTCATCGCAGCAGAAAGAGTCCTCCCCATGTGCCAGGATACAGGCACCGCGATTGTGATCGGCAAAAAAGGACAGCAGGTCTGGACAGGCTACAGTGACGAGGAAGCGCTCTCCAGGGGAATTTTCAAGGCATACGTAGAGAACAATTTTCGTTACTCTCAGATGGCGCCCCTGAGCATGTACGAGGAGAAGAACACGGGGTGCAATCTCCCTGCTCAGATCGAGCTTCATGCCGCTCAGGGCAGTTCTTATACCTTCCTGTTCATCGCCAAGGGAGGAGGATCAGCGAACAAGACCTTCTTGTTTCAGGAAACAAAGACCGTATTGAATCCCAACTCCCTAGAGGACTTCCTCTTCAGCAAGATGAAGATCCTGGGTACGGCTGCATGCCCACCTTATCATCTCGCCTTTGTGGTCGGGGGGACATCCGCGGAGGCAAATCTCAAGACCGTAAAACTTGCCTCTGCCGGATACCTGGATTTCCTCCCGGGTTCAGGCAATGAGTGGGGACGAGCATTCAGAGACAGGGGCCTGGAAGAAAAAATGCTCAGGAGGTCTCAGGAGATGGGTGTCGGAGCCCAGTTCGGAGGAAAATACTTCTGCCTCAGCGTCCGGATTATCCGCCTTCCCAGGCATGGCGCATCCTGCCCTGTGGGCGTTGGCGTGAGCTGCAATGCAGATCGGAATATCAAGGCGAAGATCACAGGAGAGGGAATCTTCCTTGAGGAGCTTGAAACCAATCCAGCCCGGTATCTGCCTGAACCAGAGTGGAGCAAGGAGGGCGCTGTTTCCCTTGATCTCGATCGTCCCATGGATGAGATCCGCGCGATCCTTGCGAAGCTCCCTGTTTCCACCCGCCTGGCTCTGAATGGCAAGATCGTGGTGGCACGAGACATTGCCCATGCAAGGCTGAAAGAACATCTGGACAGAGGTGAAGGGCTCCCCCAGTATGTCAAAGACCACATTATCTATTATGCGGGTCCCGCCAAAACACCGAAGGGCTACGCATCCGGCTCGTTTGGGCCCACCACGGCAGGCCGGATGGATTCTTACGTTCCTCTTTTTCAGGCAGCCGGCGGCTCACTGGTCATGCTGGCCAAGGGGAATCGTTCACCAGTGGTCAAAGAGTCGTGCAAGAAACATGGAGGCTTTTACCTTGGATCTATCGGTGGACCGGCTGCGCGTCTTGCCAAGGAATGCATTACCAGCATGGAAGTTCTTGAATACCCTGAACTGGGGATGGAAGCGATCTACATGATCACGGTCAAGGACTTCCCGGCCTTTCTCATCACCGACGACCAGGGAAACGACTTCTTCGATAGGTTCATGAGTTAACTGGATTTTTTTATTTGACATCGTTCAGCGTCACCCGCTATTTTAATAAGCTAAAATCGCAGGTTGAAGAAATATCTCATTCTCAGCCAAACCGAATACGCTACCGCAGGAAGATAGAGTTATGGTGCTGGAGCATCTGTTTTCCCCATTTGAGATCAAAGGGATCCATCTTTCCAACCGCATCGTCATGCCGGGCCTCGCCTCTTTTCTCATCGAAGATGATGGGTCCATCACTGAAAAAACCATAGAGCATTATCGCAGGCGGGCAGCTGGCGGGCC